>JAFQVZ010000206.1 GCA_017407765.1 Clostridia bacterium
GTCAAGAGCGATGCCGCCAAGGGCGTATACAGCAGGCTTGACATTGTCGACTCTGCGCATAAGGGCCTTTACTCTTGAAAGCAGTTCCATTATGCCGAAGGGCTTGGCAATATAATCGTCGGCGCCGCGGTCGAGGGCCATAACGGCATCCAGCTCGGTGCTCTTGGCTGTGACCATTATAACACCTACATTGGCAAGCTCGGGGGTCTCACGGATCTTTTTCAGGATGGTCAGGCCGTCTATTCCGGGAAGCATTATGTCGAGCAGGACCATTTTGGGCACCTGCTTTTCGCACTGGGCGAAAAACTCGCTTCCCGAAACAAACTCCATGGTTTCAAAGCCGCTGCCCTTGAGGGCATAAGCTTCCATCTGGCGGATATTGTCGTCGTCTTCAACGATATAGATCATTCAGAATCACACCTTCACAGGCCTCAGATCAGTTGAGGCCGTATTTTTTCTTGTACTCAGCGAAGAGACTGGTGTATTCAGCATCGTTGCCCGACTTGATATTGCCGAGGTACTCGTGGGCATCGTACATATAGACCTCCGAGCGGATCAGGCTGACTGCAAGGTTGGAGCAGTGGTCTGCGATACGCTGGCAGTTTGTAATAAGGTCGGAGAATACGAAGCCGGTCTGCTGTGTGCAGGAACCTGTCTGCAGGCGGTCGATGTGGCCTTCCTTCATGCGGAAGCGAAGCAGATCTACAACCTGCTCGAGAGGCTCGACGCGGTGAGCAAGCCTGCTGTCCTGCTGAGTGAAGGAGTTGACGGTCACACCGATGATATCGGATACAGCCATTCTCAGATTCATTATATCATTCTGAGCAGGCTCGGAAAAGACGATATTTTTGCTCTTGAGCTCGTCGGCTGTCTTGGCAAGGCCGAGGGCATGGTCGCCGATGCGTTCGAGATCGCCGATGGAGTGAAGCAGCAGAGCTACCTGGCTCTGGTCAGAGTCGGAAAGGCTCTCGCGGCCAAGGGCGAGCAGATATGTGCCCATCTTGTCTTCGAGGACGTCGACACGGTTTTCAAGCTCTACGACTTCATCGTATACTTCCTGATCGAAGCTGTCGAAGAGGGTGAGAGCCTTGCGGCATGCATCAAAGGAGAACTCGGCCATCATGTTGGCTACCTGGCGGCTCTGCTCAACGGCAACTGTAGGTGTGGCAAGCAGACGCTCGTCGAGAAGCGAGAGCTCGAAAGCCTGCTGGGGCTCGGAAGTTTCGTCTTCCTTGATGGTGGCATAGGCCAGCTTTTCTAGGAGGCCTGCCATGGGAAGCATGATTGTTGTTGTGATGACGTTGAAGGCTGTGTGAACAACGGCGATGCCGGCAGCATCGATCGCCTGATTAAGGATGGCAGGCTTTATGAAGATATATGCGATGGTGTATGCACCCAGGCAGACGATGGTGCCGAGGCAGTTAAAGTAGAGATGGACGAGGGATGTGCGGCGGGCATTCTTGTTTGTGCCAACCGAAGAGATCAGAGCTGTGGCACATGTGCCGATGTTCTGACCCATGATGATGGGAATGGCTGCGCCATAGGTTACCGCGCCTGTGGAGGACAGCGCCTGAAGGATACCTACCGAGGCCGAAGACGACTGGATGATACCGGTGATAACCGCACCTGCGAGAACACCGAAGATGGGATTCTGGAAGAGCAGCAGCAGATTTGCGAACTCGGGCATTGTCTTGAGAGGTGCAACAGCGCCCGACATTGCTTCCATACCAGTCATCAGGACTGCAAAGCCCAGCATGATAGAGCCAGTGTCCTTGTTGGAGGACTTCTTGGTGAACATATAGAGGATGATACCGATGAGCGCGAGGATGGGGGAGAAGTTGGAAGGCTTGAGCATCTGCATAAAGAA
>JAFQVZ010000207.1 GCA_017407765.1 Clostridia bacterium
GGCATAAAGGGCAGCTTCTGCCTTATGGCATTGTCGCCTAGCTTGTGCCACAGATATATCACGACAAAAGACATGGCCATAGGGGCAGTCTTTTCAACAAAATCCAGTCCGTTTATCCCGCTTCTCGCAATTAGCCAATCAAGAATGATACTCAGCAGCAGCGGAACCATACCCCATATTCCAAGAAGTATGATCCTTGTGCGTTTATCCATGTTTCTTACACTCCTTTGAAGGTCAGGCGCACTACCTGAGGCTCTTCCCCTCCCGTAAGAACAATGGTATCGCTGTCAATGTGCATAACCGGCCTGTCGTCCCACATGGCCATAAAGGGCTCTGCCTCGGCCACAACATCGTGGCCCATTTCGCCCTCTCTGTAATGCATGGGAACTATCACCTTGGCGCCCAGCGCCAACGCGACATTTTTAGCCTGCTCGGCATCAATGGTATAGTGTCCGCCGATGGGAACAAGCAGCATATCGCACTTGCCCACAGCTTTCACCTGCTCTTCAGAGAGCAGATGTCCAAGGTCACCGCAATGAACCACCGAAAGGCCGAAAGCTTCGAAAATATGTATCAGATTGTTGCCGCGAAGCGACCCCTGCTGTCCGTCGTGATATGTTTCTACAGTTCTCACATTAAAAACCGGCTCGCCCTCATAAGGAACTATATCCACAGCTTCTGTATAACCGTGGTCGCCGTGATGGTGGCTGCAATATACCGCGTTAGCTTCTGTTTTGAACTCGGGAAGGCCGCGAACGCCCGTGTAGGGGTCGACCACGATCGACATTCCTCCCGCCTCCAGCTTCCAGCAGGAAAGGCCCAGCCATCTGACTTTGATATTTGACATATTTCTTCCTCCCTTTTCTTTATTCTAAAGTTAAACTCTCTTTTCCATTATCACTTTTCCATCAAGGTCCTTCCAGATAAAGAGACCGTCCTCGAAAGTCATATAACCGTGATGGCTGCCCTGCTTGGGTATCGACACCGAGCCGGGATTCATATAAATAAACCCATCATGCTCGCTGCAGGCCGGGACATGGGTGTGTCCGCACAGCAGCACCGTTCCCTCTGCCATGGGAGGAGGAGCGTTCTCGCCATGGAGATGCCCGTGGGTGGCATAAATACCGATGCCGCCGTCACAGATAAAAGCATAGTCGGCCAGCACCGGGAAGCTTAGCACCATCTGATCGACCTCCGCCTCACAGTTTCCTCTGACAGCCAGTATCTTATCCTTCAGGGGATTCAGCATCTCTATGACCTTCTTGGGCACATATCCCTCGGGCAGATCGTTTCTTGGGCCATGATAGAGAATGTCGCCAAGGAAGAGCATTCGTTCGGCCTTTTCGGCCTCAAATGCCGCAAGCAGTTTTTCGCAGTAAAAGGCCGACCCATGAAGATCTGACGCAATAAACCATTTCATTATCTTTTCTCCTTAATATGTTATCCCGAATACTGCTTTGGCCTCCGAAAGCGCCGCAAAAATATCCTCGCGCTGTTCATCAAGCAGTATCTCACATTCCTCATTGATCGCTTCATAAGGGATCAGTTCGCTGTCGAGCGCAATGCGGTAATCCCTCGTCATCCCGGAAAACAATGCATATATCTCTGCATTGCCCGAAAGAGAAGGCACCAGAGCAACCGCGGCATAATCTGAGGTGAATATTCTTATCTCACCCGGGCTGAAAACACCGGGAAAATCGACCTCGGCATCATATGACAGCCGCTCTGCCCCTTCTTTATATGACAGATATGCCCTGAACGGCAGGCATAGCCATAACGCCAGTAATATCGCCGCCACTACTGCTGCGGTAATTATTTTCTTTCTGTTCATCGGAATCCTTTCCTTGAGTTTCGCGTTTTTACAATAATATGATAACATATATATGCGCATATGTCATGAAAATTATTTACTAATATTAATCTGCTATGTTATCATAATAAAAAGCAAAACAAAGGAGATGCCAATATGAACAAAAAATATTCGTGGGGAATGCTCAGCTCCCCTGCCCTGAAAAATCTTGCCGACCAGGGTGCCGTCGTCCTTATGCCGGTAGGAGCCATTGAGCAGCACGGCCCACATCTGCCCGTAGCCACCGATCTTATCACTGCCGAGTGGGTAAGCTTTCTTACCGCCGAAAAGCTCGATGCAAAAGGTGTTCCCGCGGTCGTTGCCCCTTCCTTTGCAATTGCAAACTCGATGCACCACATGAGCTTCGCCGGAAGCCTGAGCATAGAGCCGCGCACATTTATTCAGGTGCTGCTTGAACAGTGCCGCGCCATTGCGGCTCAGGGCTTCAGAAAGATCGCCCTTGTAAACGGGCACGGCGGCAACACCGCTCCCCTCGCCACCGCACTTATCGAGATCAACCGCGAGCTGGGATTCCCTGTTTTTGTCGTTCCCTCTACCGGCGGAGTGGATGAGACCCCCTTCCTTACCGATCAGCCCTCGATGATGCATTCGGGTGAAGTAGAAACATCTATCATCCTTGCCTATGACGAGAGCCTTGTAGACCCCTCCTATCTTGATCTGCAGGGCCCCATTGAAAGCCCCATAGGCTATGAGGATGACGGCTCGATATCCACCTTCCACCGCATGGAATCTCACACCCGGAACGGCATTATGGGCGCCTCTTATGCCGCAACCAAGGAAAAGGGCCTTGCTCTTGTCGCCGCCTACAGCGACAAGATAGCCGATGTGCTCTCCGATCCCCTTCTCTGGGCTCTTCCCGTCTGATATGGCGCAAAATCCGGTTGCTTTTCCCTCTGTTCTCCTGTAAAATAGAAGAGATTATGCTAAAAAATATTTATGTTTATCATAGGAGAGAAAAATGTTAACTGTATCTGACGTAAGTGTTGCTTTTCCCGGGCAGACACTGTTCAAAAACGTAGACCTTAAGTTCACCGATGGCAACTGCTATGGCATCATCGGTGCAAACGGCGCCGGCAAGTCGACCTTCCTGCGCCTCCTTTCGGGTCAGCTCGAACCCACCACCGGCAATATTTCCATGCCTCCCAAGACCCGTATGTCGGTCCTCAAGCAGGACCACTTTGCCTTTGATGAATATACTGTTCTCGATACAGTCATCATGGGCAACAAGGAGCTCTATGACATCGGCAAGGAAAAGGATGCCATCTATGCAAAGCCCGATTTTTCCGACGAAGACGGCATGCGTGTTGCCGACCTCGAGGGTCTGTTCGCCGAAATGGGCGGCTGGGAGGCCGAAAGTGATGCCTCCAAGCTGATCCAGGGCCTCGGCCTCAGCGAGTCTATCCTCTACAGCCAGATGTCCTCCCTTCCTGACAGCGACAAGGTCAAGGTCCTGCTGGCTCAGGCACTTTTCGGCAACCCCGAGATCGTACTTCTCGACGAGCCTACAAACGAACTGGATATCGAAGCAATCCGCTGGCTCGAAGACTTCCTCTTCGATTATCCCGGAACCGTACTCGTTGTATCCCACGACCGCCACTTCCTCAACAATGTCTGCACCCATATCGTCGACATCGACTATGGACAGATCAAGATGTATGTTGGTAACTATGAGTTCTGGTACGAATCCAGCCAGCTGATCCAGCGTCTGATCAAGGCGCAGAATAAGCGCGCCGAAGAAAAAATTGCAGAACTTCAGAGCTTTATCGCCCGCTTCTCGGCAAACAAGTCCAAATCGCGTCAGGCAACCTCCCGTAAAAAGCTGCTCGACAAGATCACCATCGAGGAAATGCCCGCATCCAGCAGACGTTATCCCTTTGTCGGCTTTA
>JAFQVZ010000208.1 GCA_017407765.1 Clostridia bacterium
CTACTGCCATCAGTGGCTGCTTGACCTTGGCATGACTGACGAAAATCTCCGTCTTCGTGACCATGACCCCGAAGAGCTTAGCCACTATTCCAACGCAACAACCGACTTCGAGTTCCTCTTCCCCTTCGGTTGGGGCGAGCTCTGGGGCGTTGCATCCCGTACAAACTTTGACCTTACAGCCCATCAGAATACATCGGGCAAGGATCAGACATACTTCGATCAGGAGGCCAACGAGCATTACATCCCCTATGTCATCGAGCCCTCGCTGGGCGCTGACCGCGTAGCTCTCGCTTTCCTGTGCGATGCTTATGATGAAGAAGTCATTGACGCCGAGAAGAAGGATGTACGCACAGTTCTGCGTCTCCATCCTGCACTTGCTCCCTTCAAGTGTGCTGTTCTTCCTCTTTCCAAGAAGCTGGGCGAAAAGGCACGCGAGATCCAGGCCGAACTCAGCAAGTGGTTCATGGTAGATTATGACGATGCCGGCTCTATCGGCAAGAGATACCGCCGTCAGGACGAGATCGGCACCCCCTTCTGCGTAACAGTTGACTTTGAAACAGTCGGCGACGACAAGACAGAGGCCGATAACTGCGTCACCATCCGCGAGCGCGACAGCATGGAGCAGATCAGACTTCCCATCTCCGAACTCAAGGATTATATTTCTTCGCGCCTTGTTTTCTAAACTTTAACGAAAGTTTTATGGACTCTGTCACTTGACAGGGTCCATTTTTATTATAGATTTCAATAATAACTTTTATTAACTTTGTTGAGTTTGGAAAAGCTATATGCTATAATTAGCTTAGCTTATTATATTCAATGTTTTTATTCGATAAAATAGGAGGAACAATCAATGGATTATTCGCGTTTTGTCCCCAAAGCAGTTGCTGAAATGAAGCCTTCTGGCATCAGAAAGTATTTCGGCATTATGGAAACAATGCCCAATGCAATCTCCCTCGGCGTCGGTGAGCCCGACTTTATTACCCCCAAGCACATCATGCAGGCCGGCATCGATTCGCTCAACGAAGGCAAGACCCAGTATACAGCAAACAGCGGTCTTATTGCTCTCCGCAGAGAGATCAGCAAGTATATGGAGAAGTTCTCTGTCTCCTATAATCCCGATAACGAAGTTCTTGTAACTGTCGGCGGCTCCGAAGCTATCGACCTCTGCCTCAGAGCATTCCTCACAATCGGTGATGAGATCCTTATTCCCGAACCTTGCTTCGTTTGCTATGCTCCTCTCGCAACAATGACAGGCGCAAAGGCTGTTCCCATCGTCACAAAGAAGGAAGACAGCTTCAAGCTCACTCCTGAGTCTCTTGAGGCAGCTATCACACCCAAGAGCAAGGTCCTCATTCTCTCCTACCCCAACAACCCCACAGGCGGTATCATGAAGAAGGAAGAGCTGGAGGCTATTGCTCCCATCATCAAGAAGCATGACCTTCTGGTTATCTCCGATGAGATCTATGCCGAACTGACATACGGCCTCAAGCATGTATCCATCGCATCCCTCGAAGGTATGTGGGAGCGCACCATCGTAGTAAGCGGCTTCTCTAAGGCATTTGCTATGACAGGCTGGCGCCTCGGCTATTGCTGCGGCCCCAAGGATCTTATGAGATATGTTGCTCAGATCCACCAGTATGCTCTGATGTGTGCTTCTACTCCTGCTCAGTATGCCGGTCTTGAAGCTCTGCAGCACGGTGTTCCCGATACTGCTTATATGTGCGAGAAGTATAACGAGCGCCGCGTATATCTTTACAAGGCTCTTCTCGATATGGGCTTCGACTGCTTCGAGCCCGAAGGTGCCTTCTATATCTTCCCCGATGTTTCGATGTTTGCGAAGGATGGCGGCGACTTTGTTGAATCTCTCCTTAAGGCAGAGCAGGTCGCAGTTGTTCCCGGCGATGCTTTCGGCGAGTCGGGCAAGAACCATGTACGTATCTCCTATGCATATTCTATGGAGACACTCAAGAAGGCCATGGACCGCATCAACAACTTTGTTTCCAAGAAATAAGTTTTCTTATCAGTCCCGGCCGGAAATGGCCGGGACATTTTTATTAATACGATCACACAGTTTTAAGGAGAAAAGCAAAATGTCATATTCACCCAATCTCAATTCCGGCTTTACCTTTACTCAGAACCGAAGCAAGTATCAGACATCAACATCGGGAATGTGCTCGCTTTGCATGGAAGGCTGTGTAACTCCCTGCGAAATAGGCCTGTCGGCTGTTCTTGGTGCTAAAACGGTATATCCTACCACTACCGGAGCAAACCAGATTGCATCTGAGAAGAACTATCCGTTTGATTATTCACACTTTAATATAAACGGCCGAGTTTTCGGTGCTCAGGGTGCCGAAGCTTCCTATGAATCGGCCACTATTTTCAATGTAAAACTGGAAAAAACCTATGGCACCCTTAATCCCGTGAGACTGGCAATGCCCATTATTATGCCTGCCCTCATAAAGCTTAACTGGAAGGATTATTTTGCCGGAGCAGCCATGGCGGGTGTTACCTGCATGATAGGCGAAGATGCCAAAAGCAAGGATCCCGAACTTAAGATAAAAGACGGTAAAATAGTCGACTTCCCCTTTATGGGTCAGATACTTGACACCTTCCGCAAATACTACCGCGGCTATGGTCAGATCGTACCTCAGTGTAATGTTGAAGATGACATGCTCGGTGTTCCTGAGATCGCCATAACCAAGTATGGCGCCGAAGCCATCGAGTTTAAGTTCGGCCAGTCTGCCAAAGGTACTCAGCCGGTAAATCTTCTCCCCGATCTCGAAACGGCGCTTCAAAAGCAGCAGATGGGCTTTATTGTTCATCCCGATCCCTCTGATCCCGCTGTTCAGGAAGCATATAAATCCCGCACCTGCCCAAACTTCTATATGTACGGCCGTCTTCCTCTCTGGGATGAAAACTTCTTTAAAAACAGGATCGCAGAGCTTCGCGCTCTCGGCATGAAGAATGTTTATTTCAAAATGGCCGGATATGATCCTGCTGATATTGAGCGTGTTCTCTGCATTGCCGCCGAAAATCAGGTAGACATGGTCACCTTTGACGGTGCAAGCGGCGGCAGCGGCTACAGCCCCAGCGCAATGATGAATGAATGGTGCCTGCCTACGGTCACCCTTGAAGCTAAGGTCACCGAAATTGTAAAGAAGCTCAAAGCCCGTTATCCTGCAATGCCTGCCATCGCTATAACCGGCGGCTTTGCATCGGAAGATACTGTTTTCAAGGCTCTCGCGCTTGGCGACGGACATATTACAGCAGTCGGCATGTGCCGCGCACCTATGGCTGCAGCCATGAACAGCGCAGCGGTGGGCAAACTTATTGCAAACGGAACAATTCCCGAGCATCTGAAGAAATATGGCTCGACTGTTCAGGAAATCTTCGGAGATCTCCCCGACCTTCGCGCCATCTATGGTGTTGAAGCAGACAGTTTCTCCCCCGGCGCGATCGGTGTTTTCTCATATCTCCACAAGATAGCTTTCGGTCTTCAGCATTTTGCGGCTCTTAACCGCAAGTTTGATATTTCGCTTGCCGACAGAAGTGATCTTATCCCCCTTACATCCGAAGCAGAAAAACTCATCTGATACAAAGCTAAAAAAAGCTCACCCTCTCGGGTGAGCTTTTTTGTTATTCCATTATAAGCAGATCTTCTTTGCCTGCGCCCGCCGATATTCCTATCTCTATCGCTCCGCCTACAGTGTCAAGCTCGAGCAGCTTTCCGATATTTTCTTCCGAATCGGAGATCAGGCTGACAACGATCCTGTTGGCCATTTCATCTACACAGGATACTGTGACAAAAGACAAGGTCTTGTCTATCATACCCTGGGATATTCTGTTCTGAAGCTCTGTGAGATATGCAAGGGTATACTTTCCTTTAACAAATGCGGTGTTTTCTTCTCTTACCCCAAGTTCGCGGCATATATCGGCTCTGTTCTCAGATGTATCTTTGGTGAGCACAACGGTAAATCGCCCCTTTTCATCTATATATGAACCGCCGAAGAAAGCTTTTGTCCCTTCTGTAAGATCACCTCGATCCACCGCTTCATAATAGTTTCCCGCAGCATCTGCCGGCATATCTTTCTCTTCAGGTAATGCCACCCACCGAAACTCTTTCCAGCTCTGATCATCACCGAATAATTCCGGCATTTTATTTTTGAGAAGCTCTGATACATCCATTATATACTCATCGCCTTTAGCCTCTCCCTGAAGCCTGACCGCCTCATAAACTCTCACGCCGTTATTCTCTGAAATAAGCCGGCCGCATTCAAACTCGCTTCCCATAGAAGCCATAAAAGCCGCATTTATTTTATGCCCTTCTGCCTCTTCCTCAAGGTCGATCGCCTTGTCAAATACACTGAATCCACCGTTTATGATTATCGAAATGCTGTTTTCCCTGCCTTCTATCTTATAAGCAGTATACCCATAATTTTCTCCGAACATCACCGTACCGGCTTCTTCGACGCGGTCATCTCCGTTTATGCCCTCCGATGACCCCCGGTAAATATCACCGTTATATGCAATTAATATCGGGACAAACACTCCCTGAACTTCTTTCTCCTGCTTTTCAAGCACTTCGAAAGCTGTAACAGCAGACGGATCAGGTGCCTCGACTTCTTCTTGTTCCTGCCTGAGATCATGAATAGCTGTATTTCTGATATAGTCCGGTTCTTCTCCATCCATACCGGTGATAGCCCCTGCCAAAGTTATCGCAAGAACGCAGCATACTAAGCCTAATGAACATTTTTGAATCATTCTGTTTCTTCTTCGTTTTTCCGCCATATATCTGTCTCTGCGTTCCAAAACGCTGGCTGCCATCTCATCATAGGTCTTCATAGACAAAACCCTCCTTTTCCAGCTCTGTTCTGAGCGCCTTTTTGGCCTGATACATCATGTTTTCTATCTGTCTTTTGGACTTCCCCATTATCCCGGCACAGTCTTCGTTGCTCAGTTCTTCGAAAAATCTTAGATGAAGGACCTGAGCATATTCACTTTTCAGTCCATTCAAAGCTTTATACAGGATGATCTTCTGTTCCTCTTTCAGATAGCTGCTTTCAAGCTCATATTCATTTCCGCGAAGCTTTTCAAGCTCTTCAGCCGATAGATTCTGAACTTTTTGCTTTTTTCTCAGATGATCTACCGCAATATTTCTGCCTATGGTGTAAAGCCATGTTTTGAAAGAGCATCTTTCTTTATATCTCGGTTTTTTTATCACCAATCTGAAGAAGGTATCCTCTGTCAGCTCCTCTGCTTCCGAAATATTTTCGGTATATCGGTTCAGAAACAGCATCAGGCCATCTTTATGATCTTTGATTATCTCAACAATGCCGTTATCATCGCCATTGAGGAAACGCAAATAGTCTTCCGAACTCTTGTCCATAGACCTTCTCCTTTCCCTAAGTTTTTGATCATGATCTTTTATCTATTAAACGAACATCCCGGCATTTTCTCTTAAAAAAATTAAACCCTCCGCAGATTCACCTGCGGAGGGTTAGGATCGAAAACTTACTTCTTTGCAATATCTACAATAATGTCTACACACTCATCGATACCGATGACACCGCTGTTAAGGCAAAGATGATAATTAAGTGCATCGCCCCATTCGCGATTGGTGTAGTGCTTATAGTAGTTCATACGCTTGTTGTCCTTATCCTTCATTCGCTTCTCTATCTTAAGGTCTCTCTTGCCGTATTCGCCAAGGATTCGGGACGCACGATAGTCATTATCGGCATAGATGAGAACATGAAGGGCATCGTCGCGGTCTTCAAGCACATAGTCGGCGCAGCGGCCTACGATCACACAAGGTTCCTTCTCGGCAACCTCTCTGATAGCATTGTGCTGAGCAATATAAAGCTGATCGTAAAGCGACAGCGATGTGAAGCTGGTTCCTCCATGAATACCGAGATCAAAGAACATTCCCATGCCGGAATATGCCTTCTCGTCGTTTTCTCTGATGAAAGAAATATCAAAATCGGTCTCGTCTGCGATCTTCTGTGTCAGCTTCTCGCTGTCATAAAAAGCAATACCAAGCTTCTCGGCGACCTTTTCACCTATGCTGTGACCACCGCTGCCAAACTGACGGCTGATGGTGATGATTCTCTTACTCATATCTCCAAACTCCTTTTACCATTGCATTTAACGGTTAATTATATCACTATCTAATTATATTATACTCCGTTTTCATCTGATATCAAGAGTTTTATTGGCTCATCAGAGAATACCGATGTTTTCTTCGATATAACCGGCTGCTGCCCTGACGCTGCCCTCAAGGGCTCCGTCATTAAAGGGAACACGGAGGCCTGCTTTGGAAACAAGGCCGACAAACGTTTCGCTGCCGCCCTGAGAGGTGTAGGCCATGTATGCATCCCACGCTGCCTGCCAGCCCTTTGTTGTCATGATCTCCATTACTTCAAGTGCAACAGTCTGAGCCAGACAATAGTCAATATAATAGAAAGGATTCGTATAAATATGGAGCTGACGCTGCCATGTACGGCCCTCTCCGTAGAAGGGCATGCCGCTGAAATCGATATAAGGACGGTAGACCTTTTCAAGCTTTGCCCACTCCTCATGGCGCTGTGCCGGAGTCATGTTGGGGTTATCGTATACGATATGCTGGAATTCGTCTACCATACAGCCGTAAGGCAGGAATTCGAGAGCGCCAATAAGATGGATAAGCTTGGCCTTTTCGGTGTTTTCGCCATAGAAACGCTCGAGATAGGGCCAGCAGAGGAACTCCATCGACATAGAGTGAACTTCACAGCTCTCAAGTGTGGGCTCGCTGAGACCCAGCATCTCGTCATCCTTAAGCATAATGGATGCAGCAAAAGCATGTCCGCCCTCATGCGTAAACACCTCAACATCGCCTGCTGTGCCGTTAAAGTTGGCAAAAATAAAGGGAGTTCTGTATTCGGGAAGGGTCGAACAATAGCCGCCGCTCATTTTATTCTCACGGGAGTAAAGGTCAAAAGCTCCCATATCGTCCATGCCATTGATCATCTCGGCAGCCTGAGGGTCGAGCTCGCGATACATCGCCACACCCCTTGCGTAAAGCTCGTCGTCTTCAACAACAGGCTTGGGGTTGCCCTCGAGTGTTTTGATCTCGCTGTCATAGAACATGATATGATCTATGCCGAGTCTGTCTGCCTGGAGCTCTTTAAGCTTTGCAACCAGCGGCACAACATCGCGCTTTACCTGTTCGCGGAAGTTTCTTACCATCTTGGGATCATAGCTGTTTCGTGTCATTCTCAGATATCCGAGAGGGGTGAAGTTGTCGTGACCCAATGTTTTTGCGATTTTTGTGCGGATAGCTACCATTCGGTTATAAATATCATCATATTCGGCCGCCTTCGACATGTATGCACGGCCTTCTGCCTCAAATGCTTCCTTTCGTGTTTCCCTGTCGCTAGAGCTCTTGAAAAGACCCATCTTTGTAACGGGGTATGTTTCTCCTCTGAACTCAACTGTAAGCGAACCCTGAAGCTTCTGATATTCAATGGCAAGAAGGCTTTCTTCCTGAAGCATGCCAAGTATCTCGGGCGAAATGGTCTTCAGTGTGATCTCGGCATTGATGAATGCCACCTTTCCGAACCTTTCCTCCAGCTGAGGACGGAACTTGCTTTCGAGCATTGCCAGATAGAACCCGTTGAGCTTTTCAAAAAGCTGAGGCATGGCACCGGCATAATACTCCTCTTCTCCCTCATAAAACTCATCAGCAGTGTTCTGCGAGGATCGGATCGATGAAAGACCGGTCATTGTGGCGATCCTTCTTTCGGCTTTTGAATATTCCAGCATGACGGCAATAGCGTCTTCCGGCGTTCCGGCAGCCCTGAGCTTTTTTGTCATCTCGCCGGCAAGTTCGACAAAATGAGGAATGTCGAGTCTTTCATAGGGTATTTCTGCTACTCTCATAATTTGCTCCTTATTTTCGTTAATTTTTTAACATTTTTCTTGATTATCTTACCGATTACCGCTATACTAATTATGAACAAAAACAAATTGTTCCTCAGACTATATTTTATCACATTTGTCAACTGTGAAAAAGATGTCAAGGGGCGTTAGTTTTTTAACACAAAATGTTACTTTTTTAACAGTATTTTGCGCATTTTTCATATCTTTTTTACTTCAAAAGTGTTGTTTTTTCGCCATGTCTGTTGTATAATGACACTATTCATTTTAAGCATGGCGAAAGCTGTGCTTTTTTTAAGCAAGCTAATGATTAAAACCAAAGAACAAAAATATAGAGGTGAACAAATGTCACATGGTTTTAAAGGAGGCGCCCATCCCGATGAGATGAAGCATCTGACCAGTCAGAAGCCCATCGAGAAGCTCCCCGCCCCCGAACTCGTAATTCTTCCGATGTCTATGCACATCGGTGCTCCCTGCCAGCCTCTGGTCGCTGTAGGCGACCATGTTTACTTGGGTCAGAAAATTGCTGAAGCTCAGGCTCCGGTCTCGGCTCCGGTCCATGCCACCATTTCAGGCACGGTTAAGGCCATTGCCCCTATGGAGCATGCCCTCGGCACAAAGGTCATGTCGGTAGTTATCGAAAACGACTATCAGGACGAACTCGATCCTTCGATCGCTCCTATCGATTATTCGGCGATGACAGCTGAAGAAATGATCGCCTGCATCAAGGAGGCCGGTATCGTCGGACACGGCGGTGCCGCATTCCCCACACACATCAAGCTGTCTTCCGCGCTCGGCAAAGTCGACACAGTTATCATCAACGGCGCTGAATGCGAGCCCTTCCTTACATCCGACCACAGGATCCTCCTTGAGCACCCCGAAGAAGTTGTTGAAGGTGTAAAGATCATCCTCAGGATCCTGAACCTTAAAAATGCCGTCATCGGCATTGAGATGAATAAGGAAAACACCTTTGAGAGGATCAATTCTCTCCTCCCTGTTGACGGAAGCATCAAGCTGGTGCCCATGGCTGTCAAGTATCCTCAGGGCGCTGAAAAACAGCTTATCAAGACTATCACAGGCCGCGAAGTTCCTTCCGGAAAGCTGCCTGCCGATGCCGGATGTGCTGTATTTAACACCGACACCGCCGCTTCCATCTATCGTCTGTTTACTACAGGTATGCCCATGCACCGCAGGATCGTAACAGTTTCCGGCCCCGATATGGCAGTTCCCAAGAACCTTGAAGTAAGGATCGGCACGCCTGTTAAGGACCTCATTGCCTTCTGCGGCGGCTTTATCGAGCCTCCCACCAAGCTGCTTATGGGCGGCCCCATGATGGGTACTTCGCTCTACAGCGACGAGGTCCCCATTATCAAGGGTACAAACGGCATTCTGGCTTTTGCCGAAGCTGAACCTATTCATATCAGCGACCCCAGATGCATCAGATGCGGAAGATGTGTTGCCGACTGCCCCATGCAGCTGGTTCCCACATATATTTACCGCGCCGCCATGGCCGGAAGAATGGAAGAATGCGCTTCTTTCAATCCCCTTGACTGCATCGAGTGCGGTGTCTGTTCCTTTGTCTGCCCCGCAAAGGTGCCTCTGACTCAGGGCATCCGCGTTGCAAAGCAGAAGATCATAGCCGCTAACAGAAAGTGAGGATAACAGGATGAACGATCTTTCCAAGCTCAAGGTAAGCTCCTCGCCTCATATCCGTTCCGAGGACACAACTTCCCGCATCATGCTCGATGTCATCATCGCCCTGATGCCCGCTTTGGCCATTGGCATTTTCGTATATGGCCTGCGCGCCCTTACCGTCACAGCCGTTTCGGCCATCGGATGCGTATTTTTTGAATGGGCCTACAACCATTTTTCCCATAAATCCCAGTCTATAAGCGACCTTTCGGCTGTTGTCACCGGCATATTGCTGGCATACTGCCTCCCCGTTTCCACCCCTCTGTGGACCGTTCTGCTGGGTGACCTCTTTGCCATCATTATTGTAAAACAGCTTTTTGGCGGCATCGGCAAGAACTTTGTCAATCCTGCGCTGGCTGCCCGCGCATTCCTGCTGGCATCCTTTGCAGGCATTGTTTCGGTCTATCCCAAGATCAGAACCGCTCTGCCTCTTTTCACCACACCTGTTGATATCGTAACAACAGCCACTCCCCTCAGCCAGATGAAGGAGGGCATCCTTCCCGATATTTCGGTGTTCAACAATGCCCTCGGCATGGTAGGCGGTTCGATCGGCGAGATCTCTTCTTTCGCTCTTATCGCCGGCGGCATCTATCTGATCTACCGCAAGGTAATTTCGGCCAGGATCCCTCTGGCATTTATCGGCACAGTTGCTGTTGTCACCTTCATTTTTCCTCAGGGAAACAATAATCTCCAGTGGATGCTGAGCCAGCTTGTCTCCGGCGGCCTCATGCTTGGCGCCATCTTCATGGCTACCGACTATACCACATCTCCCATCACAATCAATGGCCAGATCGTATATGGTATCGGCTGCGGACTTATCACTATTCTCATCCGTTATTTCGGAACCTATCCCGAAGGTGTTTCCTATGCTATCCTGGTCATGAATCTTTTTATCGGACTTATCGAAAAGGTAACTATGCCCCGCAAGTTCGGTGCTCCCAAGAAAGAAAGGAAAGGAGGCGCCAAGGTTGAAAAATAATGAATATATCCGTCTTGGAGGCGTTCTGCTGATCATAACATCGGTGGTCGCCCTTCTCCTCGGATTCTTTAACGACGCAACTGCCGACATCATTGCTGCCACCAACGCAGAAAAGCAGAATCAGACTATGCGCACCATCCTTTCGGATGCTGCATCGTTTGCACCTTGCGGCGCTGCTATTCCTGCCGAATCCAATATTTCAAACATTCACAAAGGCTATAATAAAGAAGCCGGCATCACCGGCTGGTGCTTCACCGTTACTCCCAGAGGATACGGCGGAGAACTCACCGTTATGGTAGGTGTTTCCACTGATCTTTCCGTAACCGGCGTTGAAATTGTCAATCATTCCGAAACTCCCGGCCTCGGAGCCAAGGCAGTTCAGGAAGGCTGGCGCTCGCAG
>JAFQVZ010000209.1 GCA_017407765.1 Clostridia bacterium
GAACCTGCGGCATCCTGCTCCCAAAGCAGGCGCGCTACCAACTGCGCTACACCCGGATGATTTTCAATTAAGCCAATATATTATAGCATATATTTTTCGTCCGGTAAAGAAAAATATGCCATAAAAGAGCAGAGAAGTGATTCGCCCATAGGTTTTCCTATGGGCGAATCGTTGTTTTTGATTATTTATTGCCTCCCCTGAGGATCAGAGGGCGACCACAGAGTGGCTGTGGATATAGAACTCTTCCTGACTGCTCTGCCAGAGCTTTTCCTTATAGGGAAAATGCTTGTCAAAGTCAGCAACAGCTTCAGCATCCTGGCAGGGAAGCGAAATGCTGCTGTCGTTGAATATCCACTGCCTGCCCGCAAGAACTCCTTCGGTAAGTTCTTTGACGAGCAGAGCTGCAGGGAAAATGCCGCCTTCAAAGCCGACATTATACTTTTTGCAGCTTCTGAATCCGCTTGAAACATAATTGGAAGGGCTTCCAAGGATGACAACGGCATCATAGCCCATCTCTTTTGCTTTGGCAAAGGAATGTTTCATAAGAGCCTTGCCATAGCCTTTGCGCTGATAGTCAGGCAGTATGCCTAAAGGGCCAAAGCTGAGGACTTCTTTTGTATTTCCGTTCTCATCGGTGAGCGATGTGCGGTAATACATGATGCTGCCGATGATCTTGCCCTCCAGTTCCATAACAAAGGCGAGTTCGGGTATAAAGTCCTTATGGCTGCGCATGGTATGGACGAAATAATGCTCGCTGCAGCCGGGAACATAGACGTTCCAAAAGGCTTCGCGGGTGAGGTTTTCGACGGCAGGATAGTCGTTTTCTGTTTCTGTGCGGATAATATAATTTGTCATTTGGTTTTCCTCCTGAGTGTAATTAAGTCTGATTACCTATGGGAGGAGCAGGATCGCAAACCTCCCGAATCAGGCCGCAATCTCCGAGGTGTTGTTGATTTTCAAACAGCAGTCTCCATTTTATTTTATTTTATTCCGGTTGCCCGGTGGTTTTAGTATACCATCTCTTTTTAATATACGTCAATGGGAGCTGCCTATGCGAAAGATAAAGTTACTGCTGTTTTGGTTCAAGTTCGTTCCAAAGTGTAAATCCAAGGATCATGGCACCGCCGACAAGCTGGTTGACAGTCATGGGCTCGTTCAGCAGCGTGACTGAAATGATTATTGCAACGAGAGGGTCGGTGTAGCTGAGGATAGCGGCCTCCTGGCCGGGCATATCTTTGAGAGCCGTGAAATAAAGACAGTAGTTGATGCCTGTGTGGACAAGACCGACTATCAGCAGGCATATCCAACCTGATGCATTAAGGGAGGGAAGCGAGAAGACGCCTCCGGCCCAAACATAAGGCAGCAGCGCTATGATCGCGGCAGCAAATTGCAGAAATGTTCGCTGAATGCCAAAAATGCGCTTGATAAACTTGTTTATGAGGATAACAAATGCATAGAGAAAAGCAGCGCCCAATGCAAGAAGAATGCCCTTGAGATGGTCACTTCCGTGGCTCATGTCACCGATACCTGTGATAAGAATGATGCCTATAGTAGACATAATAAAGCAGATCCACTGCTTTCGGCTTATCTTTTCTTTAAAAAGAAAAGGGCAGGCGAGGGTGACAAGGATAGGTGCGAAATAATAGCTGAGAGTGGCGGCTGAAACCGTGGTATATTTGTAGGATTCGAAAAGAAGGATCCAGTTGATGCCCATAGCCATTCCCGATATCAGCAGAAGAGGCAGTTCGCGGCCAAGATAACGGAAGTCTATTTTCTGTCCCGATACTGCAAGATAACCGCCGAGAAGAAGCAGGGCGAGAAGCGCGCGGTATAAAGCAAGCTCGCCGGATGAAACGGCAATATGTTTTACAAAAGGGCTGATCGTTCCGAATATTGCCATGGACAGGATCATCATGGCACGGGGGGAGAGTAACTTTTTCATTTCATGTCCTCGATGGTTATAATATAATTATAGTTAAAGAATATATTATTTTGC
>JAFQVZ010000210.1 GCA_017407765.1 Clostridia bacterium
CTCGGGGAACTCGCCGTTCTTCATGCGCTCAAAGAGGTCGAGGCTCTCTTCGATGGGGCGGTCTCTCCAGGGAGAAACAGCGGGCTTCTGCAGGTCGCCGCGGTATTCGCGGAACTGCTCGGGTGTCAGCTCGCAGACATACGCAAGGCCCTTCTTGATGAGCTCTACTGCATATTCATAGTCCTTTTCGAAATAGTCGGAGCCATAGAAGAAACGGTCGCCCCAGTCAAAGCCCAGCCAGTGGATATCTTCCTGGATGGCATCAACATACTCGACATCTTCCTTGGCGGGGTTGGTGTCGTCCATACGCAGGTTGCAGATACCGCCGAACTTCTCGGCTGTGCCGAAGTCGATCCACAGAGCCTTGCAGTGGCCGATGTGGAGATAGCCGTTGGGTTCGGGAGGAAAACGGGTGTGAACATTGGTATATACGCCGTTTTCAAGGTCTTCCTTGATGAAATCGTCGATAAAGTTCGACGAAACGATGTTTTCAATATTTTCCATAATATACTCCTGTTGATTCATATTATGTGGGGTTTTAAGGCCCCGGTTTTATATTTTAAAGGGTTTCGATATAGTTTCTGATGCGTGCCTCGCACTTCTCGCGGCCCATGAGAGCCATGATGGAGCGGAGGTCGGGTGTGTTCTTGCGGCCTGTTACAGCAACACGGACGACCGACGAAACATCGCCGACATGGCCCTTGTATGTGCCGGGCTCGGCGGCCTTGAACTCCTTTACCTCGGAGGCGAAGCCGATCTCGGGGCAGATCTCCTTCATGCGGCCGAACCACTGGTCCTTGTCGTCGTTCTCGTTATATACTGCCATATACTTCTCGAGGATGGTCTTCTGGAGATCCTTATCCATCTCAAGGCCCTCTTCGCGCTGGAAAAGCTGATCGAAGAAGTAGGAGCAATAGCCCTTTACATCGGTCCACTTCGCAATGTCCTTACGGGGCTTCTTGCCGCCGCGATCGATAGCAAAGAGTCCCTCTGTATATGCCTTATCCTGAGAGAGGCAGGCATAGAGCTCTTCGTCAAATGTCTTTGCCCATTCGGTAACGCCTTCGGCAACCTCGGCTGCTGTCATGCGGGAGATGACATCGGCCGATACGCTGTGAAGCTTCTGAAGGTCGAACAGGGGGCCCGACTGGCCCATCTTATTAAGCTGGAACTTATACTCGGTGTAGGGCAGGTCGCGGTTTGCGCGGCGCCAGTCTTCATAACCCGAGTTGGCCAGTGTCAGCAGATACTCGATGACGCTCTCCTTGGGATAGCCTTCCTGTGTGAAGTAGCTTACGGCAGCCTCGGGGTCCTTACGCTTGCTGAGCTTGCGCTTGGAGCCGTCCTCTTCCTTCATAACGGGAGCGACATGAGCATACTTGGGAGCCTTCATGCCGAGAACATAGAAGAGCTGCTGGTGGATATTGACCGAAGGTACCCACTCGTCGCCGCGGATGACGTGTGTTGTGCCCATCAGGCTGTCGTCGACTGCGTGCGCGAAATGATATGTGGGGATACCGTCGCTCTTGAGGACAACGATATCGACGATATTCTCGTCCATCTCGATGTTGCCCTTGATGACGTCTTTATACTTGATGCGTCCGCCGGGCTTGCCGGGAGAACGCAGGCGCATGACATAGCTCTTGCCGGCCTTTACATTGGCCTCGATCTCTTCATAGGAAAGGTCGCGGCACTTGGCATATTTGCCGTGATAACCGGGCATTGCCTTGTCTTCTTCCTGCTGCTTTCTGATGTCGGCCAGCTCTTCCTCGCTGCAGAAGCAGGGATAAGCCATGCCCTTCTCTACCAGTTCTTTTACAAAGGACTGATAGATCTCGGCTCTGAAGCTCTGGGTGTAAGGGCCGTAGTCGCCGCTCTCGCCGTTCTTGTTTACACCTTCGTCAAAACGGATGCCGAAGCTGTCAAGACCGTCGATAATAGCCGAAATGCCGTCTTCCTTCTCGCGCTTCTTGTCGGTATCCTCGATACGAAGGATGAAGGCGCCGCCCGACTGATGGGCGCAGCGCTCGTTTACCAGCGATGTGAATACGCCGCCGATGTGCAGGAATCCTGTGGGGCTGGGTGCGAATCTTGTAAC
>JAFQVZ010000211.1 GCA_017407765.1 Clostridia bacterium
CCCAAGCTGTTCGAGCAGTATGAGATCCTGGCAAAGGACATGCTGCGCCGCAAGCGCGAGGGCAAGCCCATCACCTTCTATCACTATATGATCGACCTGAAGAACGGCCCCTGCATCTATAAGCGCATCTCGGGCTGCGGCTCGGGAACCGAATACATGGCCGTCACCCCCTGGGGCGAGCTTTTCCCCTGCCACCAGTTCGTAGGTGACGACAAATACAGCATGGGCAATATCTGGGACGGCGTTACCAACGAGGGTGTACGCGACCAGTTCAAGAACTGCAATGTCTATGCACGTCCTGAATGTAAGGACTGCTGGGCAAAGCTCTATTGCTCGGGCGGCTGTGCTGCCAACGCATATCACGCCACCGGTTCCATAAACGGCGTTTATGAATATGGCTGCGAACTGTTCAAAAAGCGCATGGAATGTGCCATTATGATGCAGGTGGCCGAAGAAGAAGAGGGACTTTAATGAGTTTGACCACTCCGATATGCGACTTTGTCGGGAGATATAAAGACAGCGGCACCGTCAGGGCACATATGCCCGGCCATAAGGGCAGGCTGTTTCTTGGCTGCGAGGATATCGACATAACCGAGATAAAGGGCGCCGATGCCCTCTATGAAGCTGAGGGTATAATAGCCGAGAGCGAGAGGAACGCATCCTTTATTTTCGGCTCGGGCCATACCTATTATTCCACCGAAGGTTCTTCACAGTGCATCAAGGCCATGCTGTTTCTTGCTATGGGGCAGCAACACAGGGAAAAAGGCGAGAGGCCGCTTATTTTGGCGGCGAGAAATGTCCACAAGGCATTTGTCCACGCCTGCGCTCTTCTCGACATTGATGTCGAGTGGCTCATGCCCGAGGCAGAGGGGCTGTCGGTCTGCTCCTGCCCGATTTCGGCAAACAGCATCAGAAAAAAGCTTGCCGTGCTTGAAAAAAGGCCCTTCGCACTTTATCTCACCTCGCCCGATTATCTTGGCGGAACGGCCGACCTGGCCGGTATATCGGAGATCTGCCGCGGAAGCGGAATGCTTCTGCTGGTCGACAATGCACACGGAGCCTATCTGAAATTTCTTGAAAAATCAAGGCATCCTCTTGATATGGGTGCCGATATGTGCTGCGATTCGGCTCATAAAACTCTGCCTGCTCTTACGGGTGCGGCTTATCTGCAGGTTTCAAAGGATATTCTGCCTCAGCTGAACCGGGATCCCCGTCAGGCGCTGGGGATGTTTGGCTCCACAAGCCCGTCTTATCTTATCCTGCAGTCGCTTGACCTATTCAACAGGCTTATTTCCGAGGGATATGACGAAAAGATCAGGCAGGCCGCACAGAAGATAACAAAGCTTGCCGAAAGGCTTTCTGAGCTGGGTTTCGATGCCGGCTGTCCTGAGGGCGACCCTCTCAAACTGGTCGTGCGTGATGTGCGCGGCGGAATATGGCTGGCCCAGAGGCTGAGAGAAAAGGGGATAGAGGTCGAGTTTGCCGACAGCGCGGCTGTTGTAATGATGCTGTCGCCCGCAAACAGCGACGACGACTTTGAGAAGATATATGCTTCACTTAAGGATATCGGCGCCGCCGAAAAGGGAGAGTTTGCCCTTCTGCCTGCTCTTACCAGACCCGAAAGAGTTATGACGATAAGGGAGGCGGTGTTCGCCGCGGGCGAGACCATCCCGGTGACAGAGGCTGAGGGCAGAATATGTGCTGCTCTTACGATATCCTGTCCTCCTGCAGTGCCCATTGCGGTCAGCGGTGAAAAAATCACCGAAGAAGAGATAAAGATCCTCCTTGCCTATGGCATAGATCGGGTGGATGTTGTAAAATAGAAGAAAAACCGAAAGGAGCGAGCGCCGTGGCAGAAGAACAGCAGCACAAGCGCCGTGTAAGATATAAAGGCACCCACCCCAGAAATTATAAGGAAAAATATAAAGAGCTCGACCCTGAAAAGTATGGCGACGAGATCCAAAAGATAATCCAGAAGGGCAAGACTCCTGCCGGAATGCATATTTCCATCATGGTGAACGAGATCCTTGATTTTCTTCAGATAAAGCCGGGTCAGATCGGCTATGATGCAACGCTGGGTTATGGCGGCCACAGCAGAAAAATGCTGGAAAAGCTCGAGGGCAAGGGCCATCTTTATGCCACAGATATCGATCCCATCGAGTCGCAGAAGACCATCGAGCGCCTTGCCGCTCTTGGCTTCGGCCCCGAGATACTCACCGTAAAACGCATGAACTTTGCCGAGCTCGACAAGGTGGCGCCCGATGTGAAGTTCGATTTTGTTCTGGCCGACCTTGGTGTTTCGTCGATGCAGATCGACAACCCCGAGCGCGGCTTCACCTTCAAGCATGACGGCCCCCTGGACCTTCGACTTGACCCCTCTTCGGGCGTAACTGCGGCTCAGCGCCTGCGCGAGCTCAGCGAGGACGACCTGATCGGCCTCTTTATGGAAAACTCTGACGAGCCCTATGCCGTCGAGATCGCACGAGGTATTTTCGAGGTATTTGAGTCGGGCGGAGTTATCGAGACCACCCGTCAGCTCTATGATGTTGTTGAGAAGGCGCTTAATTTCCTGCCCAAGAAGGACAGGAAGGATGTTGTCCGAAAGTCGTGCCAGCGTGTTTTTCAGGCGCTCAGGATCGAGGTCAACAGCGAGTTTGAGGTGCTCTATGCATTTCTTGAGAAACTGCCCAACGTGCTTGCGCCGGGCGGACGCGCGGCTATCCTGACCTTCCATTCGGGAGAAGACCGCCTTGTAAAGCAGGCCTTTAAGCAGGGTGTGCGCGATGGCATTTACAGTGATGCCGCCCGTGATGTTATTCGCCCGTCCGCCGAAGAATGCGCACAGAATCCCAGAGCAACATCTACCAAGATGCGCTGGGCAATAAAGGCATAGGGACGAGAGGCGCCCTCTCCGTCAGGCTGCGCCTGCCACCTCTCCCGGAGTGAGAGGCAAGAGGGTTCGGCGGTTTAACTTGGCTCTCCCTATGGGAGAGCTGTCACCGCAAGGTGACTGAGAGGGCAAAAATGCCCCCTTATACATAGGGTCATATAGAGAGGCAGTGAAAAATATGATCAGAAATATAACAGGCATACTGTGTGCGTTGGCTTCGGCAGCTTTGGGAATATATTCCTTAATGGCATTTATGAATAAAGGCCCCATACTTACAAATGCCGTGCTGTGGCTCAGCCAGGCTGAGAGAGAAAAAGTCGACAAAAAGGCAGAGTATCGTCTTGCAGCCGTCATATTTGGCGGCCTTTCGCTGTCGATGGCATTTGAAACGATATATATCTTTACATATGCTGCATGGGCGCTTTGGCTCATGTGGATCTGCCTGCTTTTTGATCTGGTTTATGCCATGGCGGATGCAGTAAGAAAACTTACAAAAAGATAAAATAAAGGCCACCCGGATGGGTGGCCTTAAGTTTTTAACTCTACCAGGAGTAGGTTTACCTCCAAGGAATCACATGGTACTGTTTTTCTGAAGGAGATGATTACCTTGAAGTTTACGCCGATCGATCTTAAAAACTGGC
>JAFQVZ010000212.1 GCA_017407765.1 Clostridia bacterium
GGCTTCACCCTTACATCGGGCTGCCAGATGCCTCCCAATACTCCTGAAGAAAATATGCAGGCACTTATGGATGCGGCACGCATTTTCGGCCGCTGGTCTGTCGATCCCGAAATGCTTATAGACTAAATAATCGATCCCCCGAGGTTAGCCTCGGGGGATCTGCTTTATATCTTTACTTTACAAGTTCGCCTTTCCACATATTAAGGTCGAAATAATAGATCTCAGCGAAGCCTTTGCCGGCAAGGATCTTGTGTGCCTTATCAACGGCGTTTATGTCACCGCTGCAGATGACGATGGGTAGGGAGGTATCGCCGTTATAGCCATCAAGCTCGGTAAGAGGCAGAGAGTCGATTCCGTCGATATGACCTTCGGCATATTCGCTGTTAGGACGTATATCTATGCGGAGGCAGTTGCCCTTAAGCGCATCCATAAACTGAAGAATACGAAGCTTGCGGGGCAGATATTCGGGAATATCCAGCTCCATATCTTTAACTTCGTCAAGTATCTGGGCGATAAGCGAGATCGTGGGCATGCAGCTTTCCTTCTCGGTAAGGTATTTGGGCATCAGGTAGCTGCAGTTTGTATCGCCGAGGCGCTCGGCGACAAGCTCCTGAAAGATCTTTGCTTTTGCCATAAGCAGGGGACTCTGGTGTCCCGAAATACGTACATAATAGTGACTGAGGGCTGCTACACCGCCGCTTACGCCGCCGCATACCCCTTTGACACCCATGCCGCCGCCAAAACCACCCATAAGACGGAAAGCTTCTTCGGGGAGATTCAGTTCCCAGGCTTCGTTCGCTGCTCGAAGAGTTGATTCGGCACAGTTATATCCGAGACCGTGGAAATAGTGATCAAGACATTCGATAACTTTTTTCGCCATGTTATGTACCATCCTTTTGAAGTTTGTTATAACTAAACTTTATCATAAAAGCGCCCTTGAATCATCTTTAATATTTAATATTTGCAAAAAGTGATAAATGATCGCCGAACGATTTGGTTTTCGAATATAATGCCTGCTGCAGTTGACTTTGAAGATCGAAAGCTGTACCGTAATAATATAATACTGCCCCACGGAAAGGACAGAAACTTATGGAGAATTATACGACCAAACAGCTTTTTGAAGCTAAAATACCCGGAGAGGAAACCGGCATCACTGTCAGGAGGACTATATGTGGTTTCTGCGGCGAAAACTGTCTTGTAGATGCCTATATCAAAGATGGGAAGATAATCAAGGTAGAAGGCTGTGACAGTCTGCCGGCTTCTAATGGCGGCAAGCTTTGTGTAAAGGGTGCAGCCCTCAAACAGACCCTCTATCATCCCGAAAGGCTGCTTTATCCTATGAAGAGAACAGGAGAGCGTGGAGAAGGCCGCTTTGAACGTATTTCCTGGGACGAGGCTCTTGATACAATTGCCCGGAAAATGCGTGAAACCAAGGAAAAACAGGGAGCAAAGCATACTCTTGTATATGCGGGCCACCCAAAGTGGTTCCGTCATCAGCTGACCGAGCTTTGCAATGCCTACGGGACGCCCAACTTCGGAACAGAATCAAGCTCCTGTGCGTACGCAAGGATGATGGCCTATGAATGTGTTTTCGGCACATCGGGAAGAAATGTTATGCCGGATATGCCAAACGTTAAAACCGTTCTTATATGGGGCGTCAATCAGATGTATTCCCGCTCGGTGAGCTCCGGGAGTTTTCTTGGCCTTATCGAACGGGGAGTGAAGGCGGTCGTTGTCGACAGCCGCCACACACCAACGACCGAGCATGCCTATATCCATCTACAGCCTGTTCCCGGAACAGACGGTGCTTTGGCCCTGGGTATGGCGAGAGTCATCATAACCGAAGGGCTTCATAATGAAGAATATATCGAAAAGCACACGGTAGGATTTGAAAGCTATAAGGATTATGTGATGTCCTTTACGCCTGAAAGGGTGGAAGAGATAACCGGTGTTCCAAAGGAGAAGATGATCGAGGCGGCAAGGCTTTTGGGAAAGGGTCCCTTCGGCCTGCAGATGTCGGCGTCTCCTATGGTCCACCATATAAACGGCGTTCAGAACGTGAGAGCTATTGCGTCGCTTGTTCCGCTCACGGGCAGTTTTGGCGTTCCCGGTGGAACAGGCGGACCCGGCCCCGCAAGGGCAGGCTTTAAGAACGGATTCCTTATGAATCCGCTCAGACGATACGATGCAGAGAATGATCTCAGCCATAACGAGTTTCCTGCGTGGGCACAGCTCAACTTCTATGAAACACAGGTTACGCGTATCGCCGATTATCTTGAGGGAAAGGGAGATTACCCCATCGAGAATCTGATAGCATTTGGTATGAACCATCATATGTGGGCCCAGCCTCAGCATGTTGAAGAGGCTCTTAAAAATATCGGGTTCTTCGTCAATATTGATATGTATAAGACCGAGACTTGTGACTATGCCGATATCATTCTGCCTGCGGCAACGGCTCTTGAACGAGAGCAGCTGCTGATGATCGGCAAAGGCAGGGTCATAGATATTAAACCGGTTGTTGAGCCAATGGGCGAGGTCAGAAGTGATATGGATATTATTCTCGGTCTTGCCGAGCGCCTTGGCCTTGAAATTGGTGATCCTGTGCTAAAAACGTATGACGACTATCTTGAAATGTCGCTTATCGGAACCGGCCTGACACTTGAAGAACTCAGGAATGCTCCTGACGGGCTGCCCAAAAAGAGCAAACCGGTAATGCGTACGCAGGAAGATATTCTTTCCGGAATAAAAACTCCCAGCGGTAAGCTGGAGTTTGTTTCGGGTGTCCTTGAAAGCTGTAATATGCCTTATCATGACGGCCTGCCGGTATATCGCGATTTCCGCGAGATCTTGCCTATGGATGAGTATCCGCTTATTCTTTGCACCGGATGCCGCAAGCCTCAGCTGTTCCATAAGAGGACCTATCGTATGCCTTGGCTGAATGACCTTGAAGAGTCGCCTCTTGCCGAGATACATCCCGAAACGGCCGAGAGACTTGGGTTGAAAGATGGCGAGCTGGTTCGCATCTGCACACCTGTGGGATCGCTTGAAATGCATATCTGCCTTGACACATCGGGGCTTCCCGGAGTCGTGCATGTTTATCACGGCGCGAAGGATAAGGATATAAACGAGATCATAGATGAGAAATATTATGATCCTATTTCGGGATTTCCCGGATACAAGTCTTATTGCTGCCGCATAGAGAAGGCTGATAAAAAGGAGGCATAAACATGGCAAGGATAGTGTGTGATGAAAAAAGGTGTTCAGGCTGCCTTGCCTGCGTGATCGCGTGTATAGATCAGCATCATTGTGAAGGTGAAGCAGGTGCTGTTTCCTGCCGTATACATGAAAAGATCACAACAGACAGCGGCCTTGTAAGATACTCGGTAAGAGCCTGTCATCATTGCGAAGATGCACCCTGCGTCAAGGTGTGCCCCGAGCAAGCACTGTATATAAATGAGATGGGACTTGTAATACCGGTCAGAGAAAAATGTATCGGCTGCCGCGCCTGCGAAGCAGCATGAGCCTATAATATTCCAAGGTTTGACAGCGAGGGTAAGCTTGTCAAATGCGATGGCTGCGCTGTTCGTCAGGCTCACGGCCTTCTGCCGGCCTGCGTAAAGATCTGCAATACCGGTGCACTCAACCTCAAATAAAAATAACTCCCCTCATAAAGCCGTGAGGGGAGTTGCTTTTGTAATTAAGTTCAGAAACGGATGCTTACTTCGCCGCTTTCGATAAGATGATCTTTGCCTCCGGAGCGAACTGCCAGCCGGCATCTGTCATCAATGCCTATATCTGTCGCGGGCCATTTTTCGTCGCCGCGATATACCATGACATCACGACCGATGAGAATGCTTCTACTGCGGTAATCGTCAAGAAAATTGGGAGAGGGAAAAGCTGCGTAATAACTGCAGAAGTTATCAAGAATCGCAGCCAGCAGGCGTTCGCGGAGCTTTTGGGGAATATCATCTGCCGAAGCATATATGCTGTCGGCAATGGTTTTCAGCTCTTCGGGAAAAC
>JAFQVZ010000213.1 GCA_017407765.1 Clostridia bacterium
AGCTCAGCATCACAGGCTATACCTGCGGCGACCTCTTTATGCAGGATCATCTGCTTTTGAACGCCGAGTCGGCCCTCAAGGCCATCTGTGCCCATTCCCATGATGTTTCTCCTGCCATCGTTGTCGGCCTTCCCGTCCGTCATCATGGCAGGCTTTATAACGCGGCGGCCGTAGTTCATCACGGCAGGATCGTCGGTGTCGTTCCCAAGACCTTTATTTCGGCCGACGAAGCCCGCTGGTTTGCAGCCGCACCCGAAAAAAACTCTACCGTCAGGCTCTGCGGCGCTGACGTACCCTTTGGCACATCGCTCCTCTTCCGCAGCAGCATCGACCGCGAGTTCTGCTTCTCGGTAGAGATGGGCTCTGACCTCACATCTCCTTTTGCTCCCTCGTCGCGCATGGCCGCATCGGGCGCTCTTATTAGTGCCGCCCCCGCTGCCTCGCCCGAGATCGTCGGCGCTGCCGAATACCGCAAGGCGCTTATTAAAATGCAGAGCGCAAAGACCCTTTCTGCCTATGTATATGCCGGCGCGGGCACAGGCGAATCGACCACCGACCTGGTCTTCTCGGGCCACGACATCATTGCCGAGAATGGCGATGTCATGGCAGAAAACCTGCCCTTCGGCACAAGCCAGCTCACCGCAGCTCAGGTCGACCTCGGCAAGCTGGCCCATGAGCGCCTCCGCCTCAACCAGCCCTCTGTATTCGACGAGAAGATCGAAACCGTCGAGCTCGAGCTGGCAGCCGAGTCTTTCAAGCTGACCCGCTTTGTCGATCCCGATCCCTTCATCCCTGCCGATACTACCGAGCGTGCTGCGCGCTGCGCTTCGATCCTCGACATTCAGGCTCACGCCCTTAAAAAGCGCTTTGAACACACCCATACAAAGACTGCCGTCATCGGCATCTCGGGCGGCCTCGACTCGACCCTCGCCCTTCTTGTTACCTGCCGTGCATTCGACCTTATCGGCAAGGACCGCAAGGATATCTATGCGGTCACCATGCCCTGCTTCGGCACAACAAGCCGCACAAAGAACAACGCCTATACCCTCTGTGAGGCCCTTGGTGTTTCCCTCACCGAGGTCAATATTGCAAAGTCGGTCCTGAGTCATTTTGAAGACATCGGCCATGATTATGACAATCACGACGTAACCTTTGAAAACAGCCAGGCCCGCGAGCGTACACAGGTGCTTATGGATATTGCCAACCAGAAATGGGGCATGGTCATCGGCACAGGCGACCTCTCCGAGCTCTGCCTCGGCTGGGCGACCTATAACGGCGACCATATGTCAATGTACGGTGTAAACGGCTCTATCCCCAAGCAGCTTGTCCGCCATCTTGTGGCATATTCTGCCGAGACCTGCGGAAACGATGTTCTCCATGATGTCCTGCTCGATATCCTCGACACGCCCGTATCTCCCGAGCTCCTGCCTCCCAAGGATGGCGAGATCGCTCAGAAGACCGAGGATCTCGTAGGCCCCTATCGCCTGCACGATTTTGTTATCTACAACACCCTGCGTTACGGCTTCTCGCCCGCCAAGGTATTCTTTATGGCAAAGAAGGCCTTTGACGGAGTATATAATGCCGAGTTCATCCTCAGCTGGATGAAGGTGTTCTACCGCCGCTTCTGGAACCAGCAGTTCAAGCGTTCCTGCCTGCCCGACGGCCCCGCTGTCGGTTCGGTAGGCATCTCGCCCAGAACCGGCTGGAAGATGCCTTCTGATGCCGTATCGGCTACATGGCTCAAGGAAGTCGAAACCCTCGATGAAATCTAAACTGTCTTTTATTCATGATAGTTCTCTTTCTATAAATAGCAGAGGAAGTTAAGCTATGCTTGTAGATTTTAATGAATTCCGATCTGTTAATATACTTGTTAGTTCAAATAAAAACCTCGCTGTTTTTCCTCTAAGCAAAGCTTCTTATCCTGTATTTGATGTTAAAGGAAAGGCCATTAACGATGCTTATTTTGCCGCTTTTCCTCCATTCTCATTAGACTATCCTTACAGCCGGGAAGCATTAGCTGAAACAATTCAAAAAGGCATTGAAGCATGGGATAAGTACGAGTGTTTCAAAGATGGACAAGGAAACAAAATCACTTATGAAGAAGTGTATTATGGTGTGAAGGGGTTTAAAAAAGCTGTAAAAGGAATTCGTTATATTTCTTTAGGTTGGAATATAATCGATGGTAAATACATCGACTTGTCACTCCCTCTCAAAAGAGGATATGCATATCTGATTATGGACAGATATAGTTTAAGTAATGATGCAGATTG
>JAFQVZ010000214.1 GCA_017407765.1 Clostridia bacterium
CGTCTTGCGGGGCCGCCGCAGCAGGGGCATGTTGTCTGGATCCAGTCTTCGCACTTTGCTAGGGGCGACTCGCCGTTGTCGGTAGGCTCATAGCTGTCGACCTCAGGCAGTCTCAGGGGCAGCTCTTCCTCGGGGATGGGTACCCAGCCGCACTTCTCGCAGTATACCAGGGGGATAGGCTCGCCCCAGTATCTCTGACGGGAGAAGACCCAGTCACGCAGCTTGAAGTTGACCTTTGCCTCGCCCTTGCCTTCCTTTGTCAGCCACTCTACAATGGCCACCTTTGCCTCTTCAACGGTCATGCCGTCAAGGAAGCCGGAGTTGACCATAACGCCGGTCTCGCAGTCGGTGAAGGCTTCCTTCTCAACATCGCCGCCCTTTACGACCTCGGTGATCTGGCAGCCGAACTTCTTGGCGAACTCCCAGTCGCGTGTGTCGTGGGCGGGAACTGCCATGATGGCGCCTGTGCCGTAGCCCATGAGGACATAGTCGGAAACGAAGATGGGGATCTCCTTGCCGGTGACGGGGTTGATGCCCCTTACGCCGTCAAGGCATACGCCGGTCTTGTCCTTTGCCATCTCGGTACGCTCGAAGTCAGACTTTCTGGCTGCGGCTTCGCGGTAGGCAACGACATCGGCATAGTTATTGAGCGACTCCTTCCACTTCTCGATGAAGGGATGCTCGGGCGACATGACCATGTATGTAGCGCCGAACAGGGTGTCGGGTCTTGTTGTATAGATCTTGAGCAGGTCGCCCTCTGTTGTAGCGAACTCTACCTCCGCGCCGGTCGAACGGCCGATCCAATTCTTCTGCTGTGTCTTTACGCGTTCAACGTAATCGACCAGGTCCAGATCGTCGATGAGGCGCTGAGCATACTTTGTGATGGCCAGCATCCACTGGCTCTTTTCCTTGCGGACGACCTCGCTGCCGCAGCGCTCGCAGACGCCGTTGACAACTTCTTCGTTGGCCAGAACGCACTTGCAGGATGTGCACCAGTTAACGGGCATTGTGCTCTTGTATGCAAGGCCCTTCTTGAAGAGCTGCTGGAAGATCCACTGTGTCCACTTGAAATAGCCGGGGTCGGTCGTGTTGACCTCACGATCCCAGTCAAAGGACAGGCCGATCATCTTGAGCTGCGACTTGAAACGTGCAACGTTGCGCTCGGTGACTATCTCGGGATGGATGTGATTTTTGATGGCAAAGTTCTCTGTAGGCAGGCCGAATGCGTCCCAACCCATGGGATAAAGGACATTATAGCCTTCCATACGGCGCTTTCTTGCAACGATATCAAGAGCCGTGTAGGAACGGGGATGGCCTACATGCAGGCCGGCGCCCGAAGGATAGGGAAACTCTACGAGCGCATAGTACTTGGGCATCGTGAAGTCATCCAGTGTCTTAAAGGACTTTTCATCGTCCCATCTCTGCTGCCACTTGGCTTCAATGCCTTTATAATCGTATTTCATGGCAAATACACTTCTTCCTTTAAAATATTTAAAACAATAATTGCTTACTCTGTGATAAGTCCGCTGATATCAACGGGAGTCGAGTCGCCCCACATTCTCTCGAGGTCATACAGCTCGCGGGAATCTTCCATAAATACATGGACTACGACTGTTGTATAGTCGAGGAGGATCCAGTTGGAGGTCATGCCCTCGATATGGTGGGGATAAACCTCACACTTTGTCTTGAGCTGATATTCGATCTCGTCGCTGAGAGCGCGGATGTGTGTTGTCGAAGTACCGGTCATCATGACCATGTAATCGGCAAGTGTGGTCTGCTCGGTAACGTGCAGGGCCACGATATTCCTGGCCTTGCGGCTGTCGGCGATCTTGATGATCTCTTCCAGCAGCGCCTTGGGCTCAAGGATGTTTGCGTTTGTTTCGTTCATGTTATTCTCCTGTATATTGATGAGTCGTTTTATGGCCTCTGCGGCCTTCATGCTTTGTTCGTTGGGTTCTTTTCCCCTGCTTCTGACATTTTCCACCGTGCTTACAAGGCTCATATAAACAGCCTTGTCGAGGTCACGGAAGGCCATCTGCCTGATGTCTTCCACTCCGGGGTAATCTCTCCCCTTCTCGATCGCATCGGAGAGAAAAACTATCTTGTCGAGAAGGGTCATATCCTCTGCGCCCAGAGTATGCCGTGCGATCGCATGCACAACGTCCTGAGGCATTCCGAAAATGTCGCCGGCAAGGGCCGCCGCGGTGTCGGCATGGATAAGCGTCCCGAACTCATAGGGCCGGTATCCATTGATTATGCCATACTTTTGACATAAAAGCAATTGTTCTTCATCAGATAACTTTTTTGTTATGTCGTGAAGCAGGGCTGCGCACATGGTTTTATAGCTGTCGCAGCCCCATTTTTCAGCCAGCGCCAGTGCCATCTCGCAGCATCCCTGTGTATGGATATACCGGCTCTCCTTAAGGTAAGGCCTCACAGCCTCGCTCAGGCTTTTATGATCCCACTGCATAACGGTTACTTAAGACCATAGAGGCCGTTTCGCTTTATATAGCGGCGGATCTCAGAGGGAACAAGGCGGTCGTTGCCGCCCTCGCGGAACATTGTCGAGCTTCCCTCAACAACGCGGTTATATACGATGTCTATCTCGGCACCTATGCTCTTCTTGAGCTCCTTTGCCTTCTGCTCGATGAACAGACGGTCATCATTATCGCGTGCGACCGCCGCAAGGCGGCAGCACGAGCAGATGACATCCGGCTTATACCAGCGGTCGAAAGAGCCGATCATATCGGTTCCGATCACCAGCCAGAGTGTGCTGTCGGGATAGATCGACTTGAGATATGTCACAGTGTCCACCGTATAGCTTGCGCCGGTGCGCTTTATCTCGATGTCGCTTGCCTCGGCCATGGGCACCATCGACGCCGCGATCTGAGTCATCTCAAAGCGCTGAAGCGCACTGGCCGAGCCCTCGGGCAGCTTTTTGTGAGGAGGGATATTCGTAGGGATCATAATAAGCTTTCCCAGATCCAGCTTCTCTACACATTCGCGTGCTGCCGAAATATGGCCGATGTGGGGAGGGTTAAAGGTTCCTCCGAAAATACCTATCCTGCCGCGGCTCATGCCTTGGGGAGGATGATCTTGGGCTCCTTGGTGCTGGGCTTATAGATGACCAGCTTTGTGCCGATGCACTGGATGGGCTCGGCGCCGGTAGCCTCACAGATGATGTCGGAAGCCTCTCTTGCTGTCAGCATCGAAGATTCGAGCACCTTGATCTTGATAAGCTCTCTTACCTCGAGAACATCGTTGAGCTGACCGATCAGATTATCGTTAACGCCGCCCTTGCCTACCTGAAAAATAGCGTCAAGGTCGTTTGCCTTGGAGCGCAGAAATGCGCGCTGCTTGCTTGTTATCATTTATTATTCCTCATTCCTTTTATTTCTAAGCTCCTCACAGAAGCGCACCATTGCGCGGGCTCTGTGGGAGATTTCATTCTTTCTTTCTGCCGGCATTTCGGCAAATGTGCAGCCCTCGGAGGGCACATAGAAAACGGGGTCGTATCCAAAGCCGCCCTCGCCCTTGAGCTCACGCAGGATCTCGCCCTCGCACTCGCCGCGCACGACTATCGAGCTGCCGTCGGGAAAAGCGCAGGCAACAGCCGAGACGAATCTTGCCCTTCTGTCCTCAACGCCCTCCATATTCTTAAGAAGGAACATGGTTCGGTCGAGGTCGGTGCCCTCGCAGTATCTTGCCGAAAAAACACCGGGTGCGCCGCCCAGTGCATCAACCGCAAGGCCCGAATCGTCGGCAATACAGGGTCTGCCGCTGGCCATCATGGCCGATCTTGCCTTTATAAGGGCATTTTCTTCAAAGGTCAGGCCGTTTTCCTCAGGATCGCTCGTAACACCCGCCTCATTCATAGAGATGACCGTGCATCCCTCGAGCGCAAGGATATCGCCCATCTCTTTGAGCTTCTTTTTATTGTTGCTTGCCAGTATAAACTGCATCTTTTTACCTCACAATATCGCCGATGGCATCCTTCTGAAGGGCGATCAGCTGGTCGATGCTGTTCTTTGCCAGCTCATACATGCTGTCCAGCTCCTTCTTGGAGAAGGGGCGCTCCTCGCCGGTGCCCTGAAGCTCGATGATATTGCCGCTTCCGTCCATAATGAAGTTGAAGTCGACCTCTCCGCCGCTGTCTTCGACATAGCAAAGGTCGCTCATGGCCTCGCCGCCCACGATGCCGACGCTGACTGCGGCAACATGAGAACGCAGCGGGATCTTTTTATAAACGCCCTGGTCCATAAGTCCCTTAAGTGCCAGCGCCAGCGCGCAGAAGCCGCCTGTGATGGATGCGCATCTTGTGCCGCCGTCGGCCTGGATAACATCACAGTCAATGGTGATGGTCCTCTCGCCCAGATTGTCGAGATCGGCCACCGAACGCAGTGCTCGGCCGATAAGACGCTGGATCTCGGCCGAACGGCCGTTGAGCTTGAGCTTCTGGATATCACGGGGAGTTCTTGTCTGTGTTGCGCGGGGGAGCATATTATATTCGGCTGTGATCCAGCCTCTGCCCGTATCCTTGAGGAAGGGAGGAACACGGTCTTCCACGGTCGCGTTGCAGATGACCTTTGTGTTGCCGCACTCGATAAGAACCGAGCCTTCGGGATACTTGATATAGCCTGTGGTGATCTTAACAGGCCTGAGTTCTTCGTTTTTTCTGCCGTCGTATCTCATAATGCCTCTCCTTTATTCAAAGAATGCCTGAACAAATCCTTCGGGTTCGAACACCAGCAGGTCGTCGGCCGTCTCGCCAACGCCGATGAACTTGACGGGAACGCCGATCTTGTTGGAGATATTGATTACGATGCCGCCCTTTGCCGTGCCGTCCAGCTTGGTAAGGATCATGCCGCTGAGTGTGCAGGCCTCGTTGAAGCTCTCGGCCTGAAGAACGCCGTTCTGACCTGTTGTGGCATCAATGACCAGCAGAGTCTCCTTGGACGCGCCGGGCAGCTCGCGGTCGATAACGCGGTTCATCTTGGCCAGCTCGTTCATCAGGTTCTTCTTGTTATGAAGTCTGCCTGCTGTGTCGCAGATGACTACATCGCAGCCGCGTGCCTTAGCAGCCGAAATGGCATCGAAAATAACAGCAGAGGGGTCGGCTCCCTCGGCATGGCGGACAATGTCGGCTCCGCAGCGGTCTGCCCAGATAGAGAGCTGGTCTGCAGCAGCGGCGCGGAAGGTGTCGGCTGCGGCAAAAAGGACCTTCTTGCCCTCGCCTGTCAGCTTCTGGCCCAGCTTGCCGATGCTTGTTGTCTTGCCGACGCCGTTTACGCCGACAACAAGGATCACCGAGGGCTTTGTCTCAAGAACAAGGCCTTCGTTCTTCTTCATCTTTTCACAGAGGATATCGCAGAGTTCCTTTTTGATGTCCTCCTGGCTCTCAAGCTTTTTGAGCTTTGCACGGTCGCGCAGCTCGTCGACGGTCTCCATAGCGAGATTTGCGCCGATATCGGCAAGGATAAGGCTGTCTTCCAGCTCGGAAAGCATCTCCTCGTCGACAGTTCTGAAGGTGGCCAGAACAGCATTCACGTTGTTCTGCGCAGCTTCCTTGGTCTTTCTCAGACCTTCTCTGATCTTGTCAAAAAAGCCCATTTCTGTTTCATCCTTTCAAATCAGCTTAATTTGATATTGAGCTTGCTCTCGACCTCTCTTATGTCGAGCTTGAGCAGCTTTGTTACGCCCTGTTCCTGCATGGTGGCTCCGTAGAGGATATCGCTGCCCTCCATGGTGCCGCGCCTGTGAGTGATGACGATGAACTGTGTGGATCCGCAGAGCTTGTTCATATACTCCGAGAACCTGCTGACATTCATCTCGTCAAGTGCCGCATCGATCTCGTCCAGCACGCAGAAGGGGGTGGGACTTACCTTTATAATGGCAAAATACAGCGCAATGGCAACAAAGGCCTTCTCTCCGCCCGAAAGCAGCGATATTACGCGCTGGCCCTTGCCGGGCAGCTCCACACTGATATTTATTCCGCACTCAAGGACATTCTTCTCGTCCTCCAGTTCAAGGCTTGCCCTGCCTCCGCCGAAAATATCGGTAA
>JAFQVZ010000215.1 GCA_017407765.1 Clostridia bacterium
AAGGAGCCCTTTTATGAAATATCCCGTTGTTCTTATAGACCTTGACGACACCCTGCTGGATTTTCAGGCCGCTTCGCACGACTCGCTCATGTCGCTCTGCGAAGGACTGGGACATCCTCTGAGCAAAGAAGAGCAGGAGCTCTTTGAAGAGATCAATTCGGCCTGCTGGAAAGAGCTGGAACTGGGCACCATGACCCGCGAACAGCTCTCGGCCACCCGTTTTACCCGATTTTTTGAAAAGATCGGCGTTGACTTTGACGGCCTTGAGGCCAACCGCCTCTTCCGCGAAGGCCTTTCGAGAAGCGCGGTGCTTATCGACGGCGCGCTGCCCCTCTGCCGCCTGCTGAACGAGAAGGCCGAGCTCTATGTGGTCACAAACGGATTCGTCGACACCCAGGCCCAGCGAATCAGAGCCTCGGGACTGGAAGGCAGCTTCAGGGGCATCTTCGCATCTCAGGAGATCGGCTTCCAGAAGCCCGACAGCCGCTTCTTCGATGCTGTTTTCGCCGCTATCGGCGAGGATAAGCGCCCGGGCACCGTCATTCTGGGCGACAGCCTCTCATCTGACATGAAGGGCGGCAAAAATGCCGGCATAGCCACCTGCTGGTTCGAGCCTACCGGCCTTAAAGAAGACACCGTCGGCTGCGACCACCGCATAACAAAGCTTTCGGACTTCGTTTCCCTTGTGGGCGCCGATGTTTCCTACCGTATGGCGGAAAAGGACGATATCGAAAGCCTATGCGACATGGCCATGTATTTCATGCGCGAGAAATACCCTCAGATGACCCAAGAGGAAGAAGCCTCTATCCGCGAGCAGCGCGTGGATTTCCTTAAAAAGAACCTTGGCGACTGCATCTTCGGATTCATGGGTTTTGTGGGCAGTGAGGCCGTGTGCAGCGCCCTGCTCCATGTGATCGAGCAGCCGGCCAACCGCTGGCATCCCAACGGCCGCACGGCCACCGTCCTCAATGTGTTCACATGGCCTGAGCATCGCCGCAAGGGTTATGCCGAGGGGCTTATGCACATGCTGATGGACTATGCCGCGACCCTCGACCTCTCCTATGTCGACCTGCAGGCAGCGCCCCAGGCAAAGCACCTTTATGAGAAGCTGGGATTTATCGTTCCGCCCAGCAAGAACACGCCTATGAGATGCCCCATGAGGCCCGTTGACTATTAAAAACCATCTGCCCCGGGATTTTTCCCGGGGCAGTTTTTCCGACTTCAAAGCTACACCATGTGCTTTATATATCCCCATGACGGTGGTATCATAAGGCCATAGGAAACAAAGCGAAAAGGAGAAAACAGATATGAAGATCATCAAGGGAAGATTTGCAGAAGCTAAAGTTTATACAGATACAATAGAAGAACAGGCCGAGATCCAGCTCCGCACACTGTGCGACCAGCCCTTTGCCGAGGGTCACTCGATCAGGATTATGCCCGACGTCCATGCGGGCGCAGGCTGCGTCATCGGCTTCACAGCCGACCTGGGTGACATGGTGGTTCCCAACCTCGTTGGCGTCGACATCGGCTGCGGCATGCTGACCATCGAGCTGGGCAGACGCGATGTTGACTTCGCAAGGCTCGACAGCGTTATCAAAGAGCGCGTGCCCTCGGGCATGACCGCCCGCGAGAACGCCATTTCCGGCTATCCCGCACTTAAGGAGATGCACTGCTATGAGGCTCTGATCCCTCACCTCGACTGGATCGAGCGCAGCCT
>JAFQVZ010000216.1 GCA_017407765.1 Clostridia bacterium
ATCGAGATGATATCACAAAGATTGATGTGTGTAAAGCTCCGGCATCCCCTGGCCCCCTTGCCTAACGGCCCAGGCCGGTCTCTCTTGCCGCTTTGCGGCAATTCACCTTCAGGGGGCTGTCAACGAAGTTGACTGGGGGATATTGTAGGGGCGATTCACGAATCGCCCGCCGTATCCAAGGCTCCTTTGGGAAAGGAGCTGTCGGCCTTGTGCCGACTGAGGATTGGCATAGAGCATTTGTGGGAAATGTACGACCCCTCCATTCTTCCTTACTTCATAACCATCGGGCATGGAGGGATATGGCGGTTTTCAGCAAACATGCTGAACCATCACCCGTCAGGCTTCGCCTGCCACCCTCTTCACCGAAGAGGGCATAATCTCCTTACGCCCTTACTATCCTTCCCTTTTTAACTCCGGTGGCCACTCCGTTAGCGGCGGCTATCTCGCCGCCGACGATGACATAGTTTATGCCGCCGTTGAGGGCCGCATAGTCGGCCACGGTGGAATTATCAACGATATGAACGGGGTCGAACACAACGATGTCGGCATCCATGCCCTCGCGCAGCAGACCCTTGTTCTTAAAGCCGTAGACACGGGCCGGCAGCGAGGTCATCTTCATAATGGCCGCTTCGGTGGGCAGCAGTCCGCCGCGGATGCACATCCTGCCGAGGAAGCGGGCGAAGGTGCCGCGGACACGGGGATGGGCGGCGATGCCAGGAAGCAGCATGGCACCATCGGTGCAGGGCATGACTCTGGGATGCTTAAGGCAGCGGTTGATGTCCTCCTGACCCATGATGTTGACGTGCATGCCCACCGTCTTCATGGCATCCTCGCCCAGGGTGTCGACCACGACCTCGACAAACTCCTTACCCTGCTCGGCCGCGATCTCGACGATGCGCCTGCCGTTATACTCGGGATGGGTGGGCGACGAGAGGATATATGCCTTGGGAGGGTCGGAGGCCTTGTAGTGGCCGGTGTTGGCCTGAAGCTTGTCGGCTACCGCCTTGATGAGCTGAGCTCTGCCCTCGGGGTCGCGGGCCATCTCGGTCAGCTTTTCCATGCCGAGGGTCTGCACCTCCTGAGGGATATACATCCTCAGGCCGGCCGACATGGCATCGTAGGGATGGGCGTCGGCAAAGATGTCGATGCCCTCCTCGGCGGCGCGGTCGATCATGCCGAGGGTAACGGCCGTCTTGCCCCAGTTGGGCTCGCGCACCGTCTTGTGATGGGAGAGGATGAGCCTTACGCCCGAGCGGCGCGCGATCTCAATGGCCTCCTCCACCGATTCATAGAACCTGTCGCCCTCATTTCTCAGATGGAATGCGGCAAGGCCGTCGTATTCGGCAACGATGGCGCAAAGGCGGCTCATTTCCTCGATGTCGGAATAGCTGGAGGGAGGATAGACAAGGCCGAAGGAGATGCCGAGGGCGCCGTTTTCCATGGCCTCGCGCATGAGCTCCTCCATGATCTTCATCTGCTCTTCGCTGGGCTTGTCGGCCGAATAACCCATGGCGCATTCGCGCAGCATTCCGCCGCCCACCATAAGGGCCATGCTGCCGCCGTAGCTCTCCTGCTCGAGCTCGGCTATGTATTCACCGAAGGTGCGATAGCCGCCGCCCGGCTTAACGGTGGGGACCAGCGACTCGCCGCACAGCCCTCCCACCACCGATGTGACGCCCTGCTCGAGCTTTGCGGCCATCAAAGGCTCTTTCGAAAGCATACCGTCGGTGTGGCTGTGAGGGTCGATAAAGCCCGGGCAGACCGAGAGGCCGCGGGCGTCGATCACCCTCTCGCCCTCGAGGGGCAGGCGGGTCATCTTTGCGATGATGCCGTCCTTGATGCCTATATTGGAATAAAAATAGGGTGCGCCGGTGCCGTCATAGACCTTGGCGCCATTGATTACCAGATCGTATTTCATAAAAGCCGTTCCTCCGTTTGATTTGTGTTTTATAAAACCACATTATCACGATTTCCGGGCCTATTCAATGGCTTTGGGCGATAAAAATCGAAATGACTTGGCTCTCCCTTTGGGAGAGCTGATATGGCCCCCTTGCCTAAAGGGGGCTGTCAACGAAGTTGACTGGGGGATTATTGTAGGGGCGATTCACGAATCGCCCGACCGGGCTCACCGCAGTATCCCTCCACCGTCTGACGACGGTCCCCCTCCCTTTAGGCAAGGGAGGCAAAGGATAGGTGGCTAACAACGGTCCCCCTCCCTTTAGACAAGGGAGGCATGGGATAGGTGGCTGACGGCGGTTCGCCTCCCTAGATGCCCTTTAGGG
>JAFQVZ010000217.1 GCA_017407765.1 Clostridia bacterium
AGAAGGTTGCTAAGCTCCTCGAAATGGATGCTCTCTGCTGCGACGAATGCAAGGCAGCATTCCAGGGCTGGCTCGACAATGCACAGGATGCAGAAGGCTCCAAGGCAGCTGCAAAGGCTGTTAAGGCTATCCTGCCCGCAGCAATCGAGAACACCAAGTGCGAAGAAGCTAAGGCTCTCCTTAAGGCTATCGACGCTGACAAAGACCTGCTCGTTAAGAAGTCCACCTGGATCTTCGGTGGCGACGGTTGGGCATATGACATCGGTTACGGCGGTCTCGACCACGTTATCGCAATGGGCGAAGATGTAAACATCCTCGTTCTCGATACCGAAGTTTACTCCAACACCGGCGGTCAGGCTTCCAAGTCTTCTCCCACCGGCGCAGTTGCTAAGTTCGCAGCAGCCGGCAAGCGCATCAAGAAGAAGGACCTCGGCGCTATCGCTATGACCTACGGTTATGTATACGTTGCACAGTGCGCAATGGGTGCACAGGGCGGCCAGGCACAGCTCCTGAAGGCTCTGACCGAAGCTGAAGCTTACAACGGTCCCTCCCTCGTAATCTGCTACGCTCCCTGCATCAACCACGGTATCAACATGGGCAAAGCACAGCTCGAGCAGAAGAAGGCAGTTGAAGCCGGTTACTGGCAGATGTATCGCTACAACCCCGCTCTTAAGGCAGAGGGTAAGAACCCCTTCACTCTGGATTCCAAAGAGCCCACCGGCAACTATCAGGAATTCATCCTTGGTGAGACCCGTTACAAGACTCTCAACAAGATGTTCCCCGAAGCTGCAAAAGAGCTGTTTGCTAAGGCAGAAGTTGAAGCTAAAGAGCGTTACAACTACTACAAGAACATGGCAGAAGACAAATAAGTCGAATGCCGCATAATAAAAAGGCCCCCATAAGGGGGTCTTTTTTAGTGCGGCGCTGCATATAAAAAAGAGCCTTACGCACTTGTAAGGCTTTTTTTGTTATATCTTTTATTCAGCTATCATATCGTAAAGAGCTGCGATGGCGGGGCCGGAAAGGCTTTCGACTTCGCCTGCGTCGCAAGCTTTTGCGATGGAGGGATCGATGGGCATACGTGCAAACTTTTCGATGCCGTATTTAGCCGCGACTTCCTCAAGACGGCTTTCGCCGAAGATGGCGTGCTGCTTGCCGCAATCGGGGCAGGTGTAGTAAGACATATTTTCAACGATGCCGAGGATGGGGATATTCATCATCTCTGCCATCTTGACTGCCTTTTCAACGATCATGGATACCAGCTCCTGAGGAGTGGTGACGATAACGATGCCGTCGATCGGGATAGACTGGAAAACTGTCAGCGGAACGTCGCCTGTGCCCGGAGGCATGTCGATGAACATATCGTCGACTTTGCCCCAGATAACTTCCTTCCAGAACTGAGTTACCATGTTTGCGATAACGGGGCCGCGCCAGATAACGGGGTCGGTCTCGTTTTCGAGAAGCAGGTTAACGGACATTACGCTTACACCCGTTTTGCTCTTGGGAGCGAAGATACCGAGATCGCTGCCCTCTGCATGGCCGTGTATGCCGAAAGTACGGGGAATAGAGGGACCTGTGATATCAGCATCGAGAACGGCAGCAAGCTTGCCTCTGCGGCGTGCTTCTGCAGCCAGCATAGAAGTTACCATGGATTTGCCAACGCCGCCTTTGCCGCTTATAACGGCGATGCTGCGGCCGATCTGGCTCATTTCATGGGGCTTTTCTTTCTGTATTCCTCCGCAGTTGGAAGAACAGGTTTCACAATTGTGCGTGCATTCTTCAGACATCTTATATACACCTCGATTTTTTAATTATTGACCTGATCAAAGGCCAGCATATAGTTGAGCTGACCGTAGCCGAACCCGTGACCTACGCCGCACCATGTCTGCTTCAAAGGCACTTCGAAGCCCTTGGCAGCTTCTCTGCCAGGATCGGAATAGTATATAGTGCCGTCTTCGTCGAAACCGATGGCGACTACCATGTGCTTGCCGCCACGACCGACAAAATAGCAGCATACGCCTTCAGGATGAAGCCGCATAGCCTCTCTTATGGCGGCTTCGCCGTTCTTGCGTGGATTTATAACAGTTGTTTTGCGAGTTTCAGCATCGTATGTTTTGATGAATCCGGAATCTTCAGGCAGGGCGCAAACGGCTTTAAGATTGTATTTATCTTCTATTCTGTCGAGGTTGCCACCCAGATTTTTAATGTTTCTGGGGGTGATGGTCTCATTTGTGGCGTTTGTAGCGAGGATAGCCATGCTCGTGACAACGCATGCTCTTTCTGCAAATTCGCCGAAACGCCAAGTGGGGTCACCCTGACGGTAGTGCGCGCTATCAAAAGTATAGCCCGAGAAAACGTATATTATGCGCTTTGTGCTGTTTTCTCCATATGCTGCGCTTACTGTAATGCGGCATATGCCTTTGCCGACAAGAGTGATGTTGCCGTTCTGATCGACTTTGGCAATGCGGTTGTTGGAGCTTATCCATCTGAGCATTTTGTTATAGGAATAGGAGGGCAGTATGGTGGTATCTATATTGAAAGATTCACCGATATCGCCCACGATTTTGCTCTGGCTGAGACGTATCTCCTTAACTTTTG
>JAFQVZ010000218.1 GCA_017407765.1 Clostridia bacterium
ACCTTTCCCTCATCGGGCGCAAGCTCTGCAGTCAGCATTTTGATAAGCGTGGATTTGCCCGAGCCGGAAGGTCCGACAACAAAGACAAACTCACCGTCTTTGATGCTGAGCGAAATGCCGTTCAGAGCGCGTGTGGTGCCGTCATAGATTTTGTATACTTCCTGAAGTTCGATCATTGTAATTAATAATTTTCTCTGGATTTGAGATACTGCTTGACCATCAGTGCCGTCTTGAGAACGATAGCGTTATCGAACTCACGCAGATCAAGGCCCGTCAGCTTCTTGATCTTTTCAAGGCGATAGACAAGAGTATTTCTGTGAACAAAAAGCTTTCTCGAAGTCTCGGAAACATTAAGGTTGTTTTCAAAGAACTTCTGAATGGTGAAGAGAGTCTCTTCATCAAGCGACTCGATAGAGCCCTTCTTGAAGACTTCCGAAAGGAACATCTCACACAGAGGTGTAGGAAGCTGATAGATCAGTCGGCCAATGCCAAGATTCTCAAAGCTGATCACGGTCTGATCGGAATTAAAGACCTGACCGATGTCAACCGCCATCTGCGCTTCCTTAAAGGAACGTGCAAGATCCTTAAGCTGGCCGGCTACTGTGCCCATACCGATAATATGGGGCAGGCCCAGCTCTTCGCCGATGCCGCTGTCGATGATCTTGCCAATACGCGCGATCTCTTTAGTGTCGCCCGTCTTGAGCTCCTTGACAAGGACGACCTCATTCTCGTTAATGGTGATGGCAAAATCCTTCTGACGGTCGGGGAACAAACGGTTGAGAGCCTCAACCACCTGAGCGTCCTGCCTGTCCGACAGCCTGATGAGATATACAACGCGCTTTGCATCATTCTGGAAGTGCATCTCTCTCGATTTGATATAGATATCGCCCGTCAGGATATTCGAGAGGATAATGCGCTTGATAAATGCAGCCTTGTCGTGCTTCTCGTCATAAAGCGACTTACTGTTGGAGATGGCAACAGCTGTCAGCGCGCAAACCGTGTCGGCCATATCGCCGCGGCTGGAGCAGAAAACAGCATATTCAACGCCGTTCTCATAACCCTTAAGAATCTGGAATGTATATCCGCCGAACTCGCCGGTATCCTTGCCTGCGGCAAAGAAGGCAGCGGCACCGTCGATAGTGTCGCCGATCAGCTTGATCTCGGTACATGCTATTACACTGCCGGGCTGATCCACAACACCGACAACAAACGGTACCTTCTCTTTTACCTCCAGCAATATGCTCTGAAACAATCTAGCTGCCATATCATTTCACCCTTTGTTACTTTTAGATAAATATCGAGTCTTCAATATGTTTATTTTATCGCAACCTTTTGTTTTTTTCAACAATTTTTTCGATAAATTTTTGCCTTTTTTATATTATTTTTTCAATCCGCAGGCAAAAAGCAGCGAATCACGCTCTTTATCGGTCAGTCGTCTGTATCCTCCCGGGCCAAGGCTGCCGTCTATCTCCACCTCTCCGATGGATATTCTTCTCAGCGCAACCACCTTTTTTCCGCACTTTTCAAACATTCTCTTGACCTGATGAAACTTTCCCTCCCGCAGCGTGACAAGGCACCTATGGGGGTCTTCACCTATCTCAAGCTTTGCCGGCATGGCCGTAAAGTCGGAAAACTCGATACCCGATGCAAAGATTTCTATGTCCTTCTTTTCTGCAGGCAGGTCAAGTGTGGCATCATAAAGCTTATCCATGTGATAGCGTGGCGATGTCAGCCTGTGATTGAGCTCGCCGTCATCGGTAAGCAGCAGCAGGCCCGTGGTATCCTTATCCAATCTTCCCACAATGCCCAGGCTGCGCTTTCGCAGATCTTCAGGCAGCAGCTCGGTCACCGAGGGGTCACGCGTGTCTTCGGTGGCCGAAAGGTAACCTGCAGGCTTATCCATCATAATATATACATACTTTTCATAGGTTAGGGGTTTTCCGTCAAGGAGCAGAGCCGCCTTTTCGTCCACCTTTTTCTCGGGCAGTCGAACGACCTCTCCATCCACTGTAACGCGTCCGCGTCTGATGGCTTCCTGCGCCTGAGTTCGTGAGATGGATGCCGAAGACGCAAGAAGCTTATCGAGTCTCATCATTATTCTTCACCTCTGATAGTGACAAGGGTTATCTCGGGGCGTGAAAACAGCCTTACCGGCAAAAGCGACATGCCTATGCCTCGGTTGACATACACCACACCACCGTCATCTTTTTCATAATATCCTCTGTAATACTGCTGCGAGCCTTTGGGAAGAATGCGGTCAAGCAGGAAAGGGATATACACCTGTCCGCCGTGAGAATGGCCCGAGAGCTGCAGCTCGGCACCGGTGACAAAATCGGCAACATCGGGCTCGTGAGCTATAAGCAGATCAAACCCATCGGTCATAAACCCCTGAACATTGGGAGTATAATAGACATAGTCTGCCGCTCCAACAACATGAAGGCCATTGTGCAGCCATACATCAGCATTCTCGAGCAGCGTAAACCCACAGTCGGCAATAAGCTGAGGATAGACCCACTCTGCTCCGCCTCCTATATCGTGATTGCCGCGGACTGCCAGCTTGGCCCGTGCCTCTATCCCTGCCAGTGCAGCGCAGGCAGCGGCCGTATCCCCTTCGTATTTGCTGAAATCGTCAAACAGGTCACCCAGAAAAAGAACAACATCGGGCTTCAGCTCATTTATTCTTTCGGCAAGCTTTTCCATCTCTTCGACATCATTGCCGAGGCCGATGTGCGTATCGCCGAAGGCCACCACACGCATATCCCCGGGAAAATCAGCCGCTATCTCAAGCTCGCATATCTGGATCCATTTTGGTTCAATATATCTCATATATCCCCAAAGAGCCGCTGCCGACAGTCCAAGGGCAGCGACAAGCAGAAAAAGCCTTCTCAGCAGCTTTTTCATAATCCAAGTTCCCTCTTGGATATCTGCCACAGCTCGTCAATGCGCTCGTTGCGGCCCAGCAGATAAAGATATCCAAACACAGCCTCAAGGCCGGTGGCATAGGCATAAACCTCAATTCCCGCATGCTTGGGCACCGTCTTGGGCTTGGAATTGCGTCCCCTTCCGAACACAGCCTTTTCTTCTTCATCAAATATTTCGAGCATGGCTCTGACACATTTATTCTGAGCTTCCGCACTTACGATGGCGACCGTGCGTCTGTGAGTCTCATGGGCCTTGTATACTCCGCTTCTGACAACATAGCTTCTGGCCAGCAGTTCGTAAACACAGTCACCTATATGCGCAAGGGTGAGGGTGGGAAATGCCAGCACCTCTGCCTTTGTCATGTTTTCTCTGAAAAGTTCCAATTCTTTCACCTCTTGTGATCTTATTCTGTCAATATCACAGAATACCTTATTATATATAATACCACAACAGATGCTCTGTGAGCAACGCCCCAAATAAAACTAAATATATACAAATTAGGTATAGCTTTCTATGAAAATATATGGTATAATACAGACAACAAAGATAAACATAGTTTTTCAGGAGGAATTAATAATGGCAGTTACAATTCTCAATCAGGCAAACTTTGAAGAAACGATCAACAGCGGCAAGACCGTCCTCGTCGACTTTTTTGCAACATGGTGCGGCCCCTGCAAGATGCTGGCTCCCGTTCTCGAAGAGATCTCCAACGAAGTATCCGAGGATAAGATCGTTGCAAAGCTCGATATCGACCAGAATATGGAGATCGCACGTCAGTTCCGCGTTATGAGCGTCCCCACAATGATCACCTTCAAGAACGGTGAAGCCGTTTTCAAGATGATCGGTGTTCGCGAAAAGGATGAGATCGTTTCGATGATCGACGAAACAGCCAAAAAGGCAGAAGCAGCGGAATAATAAACAAACACCAAAGGCCCCGCCGAATCGGCGGGGCCTTTTCACAGCCTGTGCAAAAAACAAATAAGCAGGACGTTTCCGTCCTGCTTTGGTTTGTGATTTATCAGAAATTACTGAGCGGAGTTGAGCTTACCGGCTACCTGGCTCTTCTTGCGAGCAGCTGTATTCTTATGCAGAATACCCTGAGCAACAGCCTTGTCGATAGCGCTGACTGTAGCCTTGAAAGCTTCGTTGGCCTCAGCGGCGCCAACTTCCAGAGCTGCATCAAACTTCTTCAGCTGTGTCTTCAGTGCAGACTTAGCAGCACGATTCTTCTCGTTCTGCATCTTGCTTACGAGAACACGCTTCTTAGCAGACTTAATGTTAGGCAAAATCACAACCTCCTTCAGACAAATTTACAACACGACTATCATATCACCTCTTTGACCAAAATGCAAGAACTATTTTCAGAGAATTTTCACATATTTTTTGCGATGGTTCAAAAAATATCAAAAATACTGTTTTGAGAGGAAAATGATATGTCTATACGCACAGATATGGCGCTCGAGCGCCGCGAAAGCCTTGAAAACCTCGAAAAAACTGATGGAATAGGCTTTGAATGTGATAAAAAAGATTTTTTGACCATCAGCAGGATCGAAGTTCGGACCCCCGATGCCGCTCAGGCTATGAGAAAACCTTGCGGAAAATATATTACCATAGACCTTGACATCGATCACCTGAGGCGTGACGACGATGTTCTCCTTGATATTTCCCACACCATAGCTAAAGAGCTGCGCCCTCTGCTCCCGCCCGAAGGTCTTGTGCTTATGGTCGGCCTGGGCAACCGATTCATCACTTCCGATGCTCTTGGGCCCCTAACTCTTGATCGGCTTATAGTGACAAGACATCTTCACGCGGCATTCCCCAGCCTCTTTGCCTCGCTTCGCTCTACAGCTGCCCTGGCTCCCGGAGTTATGGGCAAAACCGGCCTTGAGGCTTTTGAGCTTGTGCAAAGCGTCTGTCGAAAAATATCTCCTTCCGCTGTAATAGCCGTTGATGCCCTCGCCGCAGCGTCGCTTAAACGTCTTGGCGGCAGCTTTCAAATATCTACAGCCGGCATCATCCCCGGCGAAGGTGCGGGAAATCGCCGCCACGCCATCGACCGTGACCTGCTCGGTGTTCCCGTTATCTCTTTGGGAGTTCCTACCGTGACAGAGGCCGGCACCCTTGCCCACAGTCTGCTCGGACGTGAACCTGAAAATGATTTTATTGAAAACGGCAGTTTTCTCGTGTCGCCCAGCGATATTGATCTGCTGATCTCCCGATGCTCCAAGGCATTGGCTTACGGAATCAATCTCGCTCTTCACGGCGACCTGTCGGTGGCCGAAATGGAGCAGCTTATTTCTTAGGGCATAGCCATAGCCTTGGCAGCATAGATATTCCATATACTTTACTATTATGGAGGCCTCTATGCCGGGATATAAAAGAAGAAAGAATAATAAAAGATCTGACCCTTGC
>JAFQVZ010000219.1 GCA_017407765.1 Clostridia bacterium
ATAGGAATTAATGCGGCTTTTCTTGATGAAGGTCTTATCGCAAAAATCAATGAAGTTGCGTCGGCAAACGGATTTGAAACAGTTTATTTTGCTGATAATGATGATGCAGTCAAGAACAGTGATGGCTGCGAAGTAATGTTCGGTAATTTTCCCCCTGAAGCCATAAAGGCCAACAAATCGCTTAAGTGGCTGGCTTGTTCTTTCGCCGGCGTTGATAAGGTGGTAAGCGACGAGCTTTATGCCAACCCCGATGTTATTGTCACCAATTCTGCAGGCGGATATGGCATCACTATTTCCGAGCATATGATCTGTGTAACCCTTATGATGATGAGAAGAATGCCCGAATATGCCGAACTGGTTGCAAATCGTGGCTGGAAGATCATCGGTGATATCAAATCGATAATGAGAAGCACAGTAACTATTGTTGGCATGGGTGATATCGGAACAAACTATGCAAAGCGACTTAAGGCTATGGGTGCAGCCTGTGTCCGCGGTGTCCGCCGCACACAGAAACCCGGCCCCGACTGCTATGATGAGGTTTACACCATCGATCAGCTTGACGAGGCTATCAAGGGAGCCGATGTAGTTGCTCTTTGTGTTCCCGGAACCGACGCAACAACACATCTTATTGACGAAAGACGTCTTTCCCTTATGAAGGATGGCGCTTATCTTGTAAATGTAGGCCGCGGCTGGGCCATTGATCAGCCTGCTCTTATCAAGGCACTTGAATCGGGGAAGCTTGCCGGTGCAGCTCTTGACGTAGTTGTTCCCGAACCTCTTCCTGCAGACGATCCTCTTTGGAGCGCTCCCAATATCCTGATCACACCTCATGTGTCGGGAAATATGTCGCTCGACATCACAAGAGAGATCGTTGTTGACATGTTCTGCAACAACATCCCCAGATATGTTAAGGGCGAGCCCATGACAAACCTTGTAGATAGAAAAGCCGGATATTAATTGGAGCTTAGTATAATAAAAGCGCCCTTCGGGGCGCTTTTTTAAACTTTTTTCGAAAAAACACTTGACCTTCCGCTTGGTGGAAGGTGTAACGTATAGTCAAAGAGGTGAGAAAATGAGAATAAGTGAAGTGGAAAAGCTCACGGGTATCTCAAAAAAGAATATCAGATTCTATGAAGAAGAGGGGCTGATCTCTCCGGGGAGAGAACAGGGCAACAGTTATCGTGATTATTCTGATAACGATGTCGATGAGCTCAAACGAATCAGGCTTCTCAGGCGTCTTGCTGTCCCTATTGATGAGATAAGAAAAATCAAGGATGGCCGTCTTACTCTCAGAGACTGTATGGAGCGTCACGCTATCTATCTTAACAGTCAGCAGCGCAACCTTGAACATATCAAGACTGTATGTGAAGATATAGCATCCGAGGGAATGACTCTTGCCTCTGTTAACATCGACGTATACGAAGAAAAGATACGTCAGCTTGAAGAAGGAGGTATAAGGTTTATGGATCATGACCACAACTCGCGAAGAAGAGAAAGGCGTCGCTCGGCGATACTATGGGCATCGGTGATGTCGGTTTTTTTCCTGGGATTTATCATTCTTATAGTGTGGGCTGCAACGGTTGATCCCGCTCCGCTCCCGCTTATATTGATGGTCGTTGCAATTTTTCTTGCAATGGTCCTGGGGATTCAAAGAGCACTTAAAGAAAGACTTGATGAAATAGAAAGAGGAGAAGAAGATGAAGCTTTTAAATATTGATCATGTGCCGGGATATGAGATCGAGGCGTTGGGTATTGTCAAAGGGACGATAGTTCTCTCAAAGAGTTTCGGCAAGGATTTTATGGCCGCCATGAAGACGCTTGTAGGCGGAGAAATAGTCAGCTATACGGAGATGCTGAATGAAGCGAGAGCGATAGCAACAAAGCGCATGGCAGAGGAAGCCGAAGCAATGGGCGCCGATGCAGTGGTGAATATCAGATATGGCAGCTCCAGCCTTATGCACAGCGCTGCGGAGATCATTGCCTACGGAACTGCAGTTAAAATGAAATAACACCGAAAACAGCCGTTCATGCTATGAGCGGCTGTTTTAGCGTTATTGAATCAATTTTGTTTTTGTGGTATAATAAAGCAACTGATTAAATAGGAGAAGATTTAGTGAAGTTGCATTACAAAGGGAAGTATAACCTTGACCCCGATTCGCTGCCTGCACGCGATCATATGCCCGGAGAAGTGAAGTTTAAAGAGGCGGAAGACTCCAAAAAGCTGTCGATCAT
>JAFQVZ010000220.1 GCA_017407765.1 Clostridia bacterium
GTTCCGCGAATACCGCGGCGACCTGCAGAAGCCCGCTGTTTCTCCCTGGAGAGACCGTCCCATCGAAGAGAGCCTCGACCTCTTTGAGCGCATGAAGAACGGCGAGTTCCCCGAGGGCAAGTATACTCTCCGCGCCAAGATCGACCTCGAATCGGGCAACTTCAACATGCGCGACCCCGTCATCTACCGCATCAAGTATATCAACCATCACCGTCAGGGCGACAAGTGGTGCATCTTCCCCATGTACGACTTTGCTCATCCCATCCAGGACGCTCTTGAGGGCATCACACACTCCCTCTGCTCGCTGGAGTATGAAGATCACAGACCCCTTTATGACTGGGTCATCAATAATGTATCGGTTCCCCATAAGCCCCGTCAGATCGAGTTCTCGCGCCTCAACATCGACCACACAGTCAAGTCCAAGAGAAAGCTGCGCAAGCTGGTAGAAGAAAACATGGTCTCGGGCTGGGACGACCCCAGAATGCCCACACTGTGCGGCCTGCGCCGCCGCGGCTATACTCCCAATGCCATCAAGAACTTCTGCGCCGGCACAGGCGTTTCCAAGTTCTCGGGTGTTATCGAGTATGCATTCCTCGAGTCCTGCATCAGAGCCGACCTGAACACCAATGCCGATCGTGTAATGGCTGTTCTTGATCCCGTAAAGCTGGTGCTCGACAACTATGACGAGAACCTCATCGAGACATTCGAAGTCGAGAACAACCCCGAGAAGCCTGAAAACGGCACACGCGAGGTTTCCTTCTCCAAGGAGATCTGGATCGAGCGCGACGACTTTATGGAAGTTCCCGTTCCCAAGTACAACCGTCTTTTTGTTGGCGGCGAGGTCCGTCTTAAGGGCGCATATATCATCAAGTGCACAGGCTGTGAAAAGGATGAGAACGGCAATGTTACCGTCATCCATGCCGAGTGCGACATGGCATCCCGCGGCGGCAATGCTGCCGATGGCCGCAAGATCAAGGGCACTATCCATTGGGTAGACAGCAAGACAGCCGTTGATGCAGAGGTCAGAGTCTATGAGAACCTCTTCACCGATGCTTCTCCCGACGCTGCCGATAAGAACTTCCTCGACTATCTCAACCCCAATTCCCTCAAGGTGCTCAACGGCTGCAAGCTCGAGAAGAGCCTCAAGGACGCAAAGGCACAGGATCGTTTCCAGTTCATGCGTCTTGGCTATTTCTGCGTAGACAGCAAGGATTCCACACCCGATAAGCTGGTCTTTAACCGCACTGTCACCCTTAAGGACAGCTGGTCCAAGAAGGGCAAGTAATATTATGGCAGTATATCTCGACAATGCCGCCACGACGGCAGTCCTGCCCGAGGCCGCCGAGGCCGCAATGCAGGTCATGCGTGAAAATTTTTATAATCCCTCGTCCCTTCATGAGGGAGGCAGGCAGGCGAGAGAGCTGCTCGACAAGGCAAGGGCTGAAATAGCCCTTGCCTTGAACTGTTCGTCCGCATGTGTGACATTCACATCGGGCGGCACCGAGAGCATCAACACCGCCATCGAGGGCGCTGCCCTTAAAAACAAGCACATGGGCAAGCATATCATCTCGACCATGATCGAGCACGATGCTGTGCTCAACAAGCTCAACGACCTCAAGATAAGAGGTTATGAGATCACACTCATCGCCCCCGAGCGCGACGGCAGCATCAGCCTCGAAAAGCTGGTGTCGGCCATGCGTGAAGACACCATCCTTGTCACTATGCAGGGCGTAAACAACGAGACCGGCGCCATTCTTCCCTTTGTGGAGGCTGCTGCCGAGTATAAGAAAATAAATCCCAAGGGACTGTTCCACCTCGACGGTGTTCAGACCTTCCTTAAGCGTCCCATGCCACTCGATAACATAGATATGGCATCGATATCCTCTCACAAGATCGGCGGAACAAAGGGCTGCGGCGCGCTGTATATCCGAAGCGGCCTCAAGCTCAGGCCTCTTGTATACGGCGGCAATCAGGAAAACGGAATGCGTTCGGGCACCGAGGGTATGCCTCAGATCGCCGCATTTATGACAGCCTGCCGCATCAGACGTGAGAATATGGCGGCGTCTGTGACCCACATGAACAGCCTTAAAGAGGCGCTTATAAACGAGGTGCGCGCAATGGGTGGCGAGATAAACACGCCCGAGGTCTCGGCCGATCATATCGTCAATCTGTCGCTCTGCAAGGGCCGCAGCGAGGTTTATATCCGCATCCTCAGCGATATGGGATATTATGTAAGCGGTGGCTCGGCCTGCGCACGAGGCAAGGCCTCCCACGTCCTCAATTCCATGAGGCTTCCCAAGAAGAATATTGATGCGGCTCTGCGCGTAAGCTTCTGCCCCGAGACCACGATGGACGATGTTATGGGATTTGCTGCTGCCCTGGGCGATGCGGCGAAGATGTTTTGATTTGATTTAAGGAGAATAACATATAATGCACGAAGTACTGCTTCTCAAGTGCGGCGAACTGGTCCTCAAAGGCCTCAACCGCCGCCGTTTTGAAGACAAGCTTATCAAGACGGTCAAGGACCGTTTCAAGAAGCTTGGCGAGTTTGATATCTGGTATATGCAGTCGACGATTTATGTCGAACCCATAGGCGATCAGGATATGAAGGCGGCTCTTGATGCTGCTGTCAAGATCTTTGGTATCACATCGGTCTCCAAGGCCATTGCCTGCCCCAAGGATATTGCCGAGATCCAGAAGACCGCTGCCGAATATCTGGCCGACCGTCTTAACAGAACGACTACATTCAAGGTAGATGCCAAGCGCGCCGACAAGCGCTTCCCCCTGACCTCGCCCCAGATCGGCGTTGAGGTAGGCGGCTATCTTGCCGAAGCCTTCCCCCATCTGCAGGCCAAAATGAATGACCCCGAGGTCACAGTCATGGTCGAGATCCGCGACAAGGCTGCCTATATTTCCTGCGAGCGCTTCAAGGGCGCGGGCGGCATGCCCGTAGGCTCCAACGGACGCGCAATGCTGCTGCTTTCGGGCGGCATCGACTCGCCCGTAGCCGGCCATATGATGGCCAAGCGTGGCCTTGAGCTGGGTGCCGTTCATTACTACAGCTATCCCTACACCTCCAAGGAGGCTCTCGACAAGGTCCTCCACCTTGCCGACCTTCTGACCGATTACTGCGGCAAGATCACTGTTTCGACAGTTCCCTTCACCGAGATCCAGCTTGAGATCCAGAAGAACTGTATGGAGGACTATTTCACCATCATCATGCGCCGTTTTATGATGCGTATCGCTCAGCGCGTAGCTGAGATGCAGAATTGCGGCGCCCTTATCACCGGCGAGAGCCTGGGTCAGGTGGCCAGCCAGACAATGGAGGCCATGACCTGCACACAGGCCGTCTGCACAATGCCCGTATTCCGTCCTGCTGTCGGCCTCGATAAGGAGGAGATCGTCGAGCGCGCACGCGCTATCGGCACATTCGAGACATCCAGCCTGCCTTTTGAGGACTGCTGCACAGTCTTTACGCCCAAGCATCCTCAGACCAAGCCCAAGCTTGAAAAAGTTGAGGAGCAGGAGAGAAAGCTGGATGTAGAGGGCCTGATCGAGAGAGCACTTGCAGGCGTCCACAGAACAACATTGGGTTAATCTGCTCCGAGACTTTTAAAGCCTGAAAAGGCTCGCCGCCGGTCAGAATGGCGGCGCATGATTTGCAGGCGATTTATTCGCCGCAAATCTAACAAATCTGAGGGGCCCCCGAAAAATCGCAAGATTTTATGGGGACGTGGAGCAGGAGAGAAAGCTGGATGTAGAGGGCCTGATCGAGAGAGCGCTTGCAGGCGTCCACAGAACAACA
>JAFQVZ010000221.1 GCA_017407765.1 Clostridia bacterium
ATAGAAAGGAAAAAACATTATGTTCAGAGAACTCATCCGTTCACATCTCGCGCTTTCTCAGGAAGAATGCGCCGAGATCCTTAAAAACGAGCGCCGCGGCGTTCTCGCCGTCCACGGCGACGACGGCTACCCCTACGCTATGCCCATGAACCACTACTATAACGAGGAAGACGGCCATATCTACTTCCACGGCGGCATGGAAGGCCATAAGATCGACTCTATAAAGGCAAACGCCAAGGTCTCCTACTGCGTATTCGACCAGGGCACCCCCGCCCCCAACAGTTGGGCCCTTGTGGTAAAGAGCGTTATCGTCTTCGGCCATGCAAAGATCGTTGAGGATCAGGAAAAGGCCATGGCCATGACCCGCAAGCTGTGCTATAAGTTCACAGACGACGAGGAATACATAAACGGCGAGTTCGAGCGCTCGGCCTTCCGCACCCTCTGCTTCGAGATCGTCCCCGACCATATCTCGGGCAAGCGCGTTCTTGAATCCTGAATCTTAAACGCCTGCGGCCTTTGGCCGCAGGCGTTTTGACATTACCGCTCACACTATATATAATATATGTCAGCATCAAAAATAAAGGAAAGCGAAAAAATGGCAAATATTATTGAAGTCACCGATTTTAATGCCCCCGAGCTCGATGTGTTCGCACGCATGACCGATATCGCCCTGCGCAACCGTCTCGAGCCCGAAAAGGGCGTTTTCATAGCCGAAAGCCCCACGGTTATCAACCTTGCCCTCAATGCGGGCCACATCCCCCTCGCCCTGCTGATGGAGCGCAAGCATCTCGAGGGCCACGGCGCCCCCATCATCGAGCGCTGCGGCGATATCCCCGTATATACCGGCGAACGCGAGGTGCTGGCCCAGCTCACAGGCTACGAGCTGACAAGGGGCATCCTCTGCGCCATGAAAAGGCCCGAACTCCCCACCGCTCTGGAAGTATGCCGCGGTGCAAAGCGCATCGCCGTCCTTGAAAGCGTCGTAGACCCCACCAATGTAGGCGCTATCATGCGTTCGGCAGCCGCTCTGGGCATGGATGCTGTCCTGCTGAGCCCCACCTGCCGCGATCCCCTCACAAGGCGCGCCGCCCGCGTCAGTATGGGCACCGTGTTCCAGATACCCTGGACACGCATAGGCTCCGAGCCCTCCGACTGGCCCCATCCAGGCATGGATATCCTTAAAGAGATGGGATTCAAAACGGTTGCTATGGCCCTGAGGGATGATTCGGTGAGCATCGACGACGAAAACCTTATGAAGGAAGAAAAGCTGGCCATTATCCTCGGCACCGAGGGCGACGGCCTTGTTGACCGCACCATTGCCGACTGCGACTACACCGTCCGAATCCCCATGATGCATGGGGTCGATTCTCTCAATGTTGCGGCAGCCAGCGCGGTGGCATTCTGGCAGCTCAGAGCGCGATAACCCCCTCTCTACCAAGGGTAGGTTGCCCCTGTCCGCCTTTCGTGATAGCATATATCCGAAAGAAGGTGCAGAAATATGGATCAGTATGTAGTCGGCGGCGTCATAAAGCGCCTGCGTGAAGAAAAGAAGCTTACTCAGGCCCAGCTGGCATCGAGGCTCGGAGTCAGCGACAAGGCCGTGTCCAAGTGGGAAACGGGTGGCGGCTATCCCGACATAACTCTGCTTGAGCCTCTGGCCAGAGAGCTTTCGGTGTCGGTCATCGAGCTGCTGGCGGGCAAGAATATAGTCAACCGCAACCTCTCGGGCAATACGCTCAGGGCCAAGCTCTATGTCTGCCCCATCTGCGGCAACGTCATCCACAGCCTTGGCGAGGCCGCCATCAGCTGCTGCGGCGTGACTCTGCCGGCGCTTCAGGCCGAGGAACCCGACGAGGCTCACGGCATACGCCTCGAAAAAGTGGAAAACGAGACCTTTGTCACCCTCGACCACCCCATGAGCAAGGATCATTATATATCCTTCCTTGCCTATGCTTCGCCGTGGAAGCTCGAGCTCTGTAAGCTCTATCCCGAGGGCAGCTGCGAGGCAAGGTTTTCTTTCCGCGGCGGCGGATCCCTCTATGCCTACTGCAATAAACACGGTTTGTTTAAAGTCAAAGTGTAAAAACAGCCACCCCAGGGTGGCTGTTTTTCTGCGCCCTCTCAGTCAGCCTTTGGGTTACCGAGAGGGCCGCTATTGGACGCAGTTCACCTCATCCACCACTACGTGGTCCCCCTTCCCCTGGGAGGGGAAGGCTTTCGGGCGAGCACTGCTCGCCCCTACGAGTCGTCTGACGGAAGAGCTCCCCGCGTCCAAGGCTCCTTTGGGAAAGGAGCTGTCGGCCTTGTGCCGACTTGAGCACCCGCAGGTGCCATGCAAGCGAGCAACCGCCGCAGGCGGCTCTTAGCGAGTCGCAGAGGTTTGGCATAGAGCATTTATGGGGAATATCCGGTCCCTCCATTTTTCCTGACTTCACAACCATGAGGCATGGAGGGATATGGCGGTTTTCAGTAAACCCGATATACCAAACACCCGTCAGGCTTCGCCTGCCACCCTCTTTGCCAAAGAGGGCTAAGATGCGAGAGGGCCCCATTCATCCCTTGCTTTTGCCAAAAAACAAGGCTATACTTGTATATACACATATATAAATAAAGGAGCTCACCTATGAATCAGACAATAGAACTTCTGAACGCCCGCAAATCCATGCGTGTTTATGAAGACCGCCCCATCCCCGAGGATGCAAAAAAGGCCATCCTCAATGCCGCCGTTCAGGCTCCCTCTGCCGGCAATATGACCATGTATACCATCATCGACGTCACAAGCCCCGAGATCCGCGCCAAGCTGGCCGAGAGCTGCGACCATCAGCCCTTTATCGCCTCTTCCAAGCTGACCCTCGTATTCTGCGCCGACGTAAGAAGATGGATGCAGGTGTTTGAAAAATACCTTCCCGAGGTCAGAAAGCCCGATGCCGGCGACCTTCTGCTGGCTCAGCAGGACACACTTATTGCCGCCCAGAATGCGGCAGTCGCCGCCGAAAGCCTCGGCATCGGCTCCTGCTATATCGGTGATGTCATCGAGCGCTTTGAATATCATCAGGAGCTTCTGAACCTGCCCGACTATGTCGTGCCCACCTGTATGCTGGTGTTCGGCTATCCCACCCAGCAGCAGCTCGACCGTCCCAAGCCTCCCCGCTTCAGCATCGAAGATATCGTGCACGAAAATGCCTACGATCAGAATAAGAACGATATGGCCGATATGCTGGCAAAGCGCCACGGTTTTGATGAGGCTCAGCTTGAAGACTGGGTAATAAAGTTCTGCAAACGCAAGTGGAACAGCGATTTCAGCCGCGAAATGTCGCGCTCGTCCAACGAGATCATCAAATCCTTCTGCAAGGACGCCGGAAAATAAGTTTTCCAAAGCCTCCCCTCCGGGAGGCTTTACTTTTTTTACAATTCAAAAGTAAAATGATCACAGATTTTAAATAGTTTTAACCTATAATTTACCGTTGACTGATTTTAGTGTTTGATATACAATTATTATGGCAAGAAATGGCCAGCATGTTTTGTGAAAGGAAACATTATTATGAGTATTTTTGATGTATTGTCATTGCTCTGCGGACTGTCCCTTTTCCTCTACGGTATGGAAGTTATGGGAAATGCGCTCAAAAAGAGTGCAGGCTCCAGCCTTAAGGCTATCCTCGGCAAAATGACCTCTAATCCCTTCAAGGGCTTTATGCTGGGTCTCGGCGTAACCGCTGTTATCCAGTCGTCTTCGGCAACCACAGTTATGGTCGTCGGCTTTGTTAACTCGGGCACAATGACCTTGCTTCAGGCCGTCGGCGTTATCATGGGTGCCAATGTCGGTACAGCCGTCACAGCATGGATCACCGGTCTTTCGGGCCTCGGCTCGGCAGGCGCTGCAGCCGCAAGCTTTATCAAGTGGCTCAAGCCCGATGCATGGATGCCCATCCTTGCCGTTATCGGTATCATCCTTATCCTCTTCGTCAAGCGCGGCAGAAAGCACGACATCGGCGAGATCCTCCTCGGC
>JAFQVZ010000222.1 GCA_017407765.1 Clostridia bacterium
ATTTCCGATACCCACGGCAGAGCCATTAACCTTTGGACGGTAAAGGAAGAATATCAGGCTGAGGTTGCCGAAAGCCTGCAGAACTCTTTTGGCGAGGTTGAAGCCGACAGCTTTGCGTCTGTCCTTACCGCTACAGCAAGGAATGTAGCCGAGGATAACTACTCCGACTACTTCGACGAACTGTTTTTGTGGGGGCAGGTCAATGAATTTGAGCGTGACGAGTTCAAGTCCATCATTGCCGAGAGCATCAAATATATGCTGCTCACCCGATGCGGCATTAATACCGAAGCTCATGTTGATATGTCTGTTCTCGGCAGAATCTCAACATTCAGCGATACCGAAGTGCTCACCACAATCGGTACAGCGATAAGCGATATTTCCGAGAATGTTCTGCGTGATATTGAGGCAACTGTGCGCTCAATTCAAAAAGGTGAAAAACAGCCCCGTCACACATTTGCAAAAATCGGTGAATGGGTGCAGAATATAACCGGACGGAACAGAAACCTTAACGAACCCGAAAGGAGCGAAGAATATGAAAGAGATAACCTACACCATGAGAGAGGACGGCCTGATGTATCCCGACCTGACAATCTCGGAGAAGAAGATCGAGCTGGGACCCTTCGCAATGAAGCGCAAGAGCTTTCTTCAGCAGCACCGCAGGAGCCTGTTCGCTCTGCTGGTGATGAAAGGACAGCTGAACGAGCATCTGGCGGAGATCGAGCAGAGAGCAATGGATATGCTGGAGAATCTGACCGAGCAGATGGCACAGACCATGGGCGTGACCGAGCAGCTCAAGGCGCAGGATCAGATGGCATGGGTGCAGCAGATGAACAGCATCAGGCACTCGGCAACGGAGATAGTCAACGAACAGGTAATATACAGCTGAGAATAGACGAAGCGGGAGGTGAAGAACTTCCCGCTTTTTCTATGTCCAATACTTTTGCACCCCTTGAAATATCCCAGCAGATAATCGATGAGGCACTATGTCTCGGCGGTGGACGCAGGGACAGCACCCTTACCATAGCAGCCAAGTTTCGCAGACAGCTTACGCCCGAAGAAAATGTTGCTTTCCTCAAGCGTGAGTACGGTCGCGGGGCAAGAGGCTTCTATTTCAACGATCAGAAAGTATCCGTATGGTGGGATCAGAACGGCATGAGGTTTGCCTTTGGCGATACTGCAGTCAACAGCAATCGCCCCACGGTTATCACTTGGGAGCAGGTGGAAAAGCGCATCAGAGAACTGCTTTCCCTTGGCAGATATATGCCCGGTGAAGATCTGCTCCGTGTAGAAGATCACGAAATCGGACAGCTTGCAGCAATGCTCTGGAACATCTATCGTGACGATATTCACAAGATTCCCGATGAATGGAAATCACCTCGTGGAGGATACCCCGAAGATGTAAAGCTCATCGCCGCAGACCTACGTGACAGCAGTAAACTCGAGGGGATAATATCCCGCCTTGAGGCTGATCTTGCTGTCGCAGAAGCGGAGGTCGGACACCGACGCTGGCACGACACAC
>JAFQVZ010000023.1 GCA_017407765.1 Clostridia bacterium
CAGAAGAATGATCAACGACGACTCGGTCTCCGAGCTCTACATCTAAGTTTATCCGCGGAACCGGCCTGCGGGCCGGTTCCTTTTTTAACGGCTTTGTTCCGCAAAATATCAAACGGTAGGCGTTCCCTATTTTCAGACGTAAAAAACCGGCAGCAGAACCTGCCAAGATCGACTATATAATCGCAGGCCTGGGCAATCCCGGCCCCAAATATCAGACAACACGCCATAACGCCGGTTTCCTTGCCGCCGACCTTCTTGCCGAAAAGCTTGGAGCAGGCCGCATCATCAAATCCAAGTGCAAGGCCACCTATGTCACCTGCACCTATGAGGGCAAGAATCTTCTTATCATGAAGCCTCAGACCTTCATGAACCTCTCGGGCGAGGCAGTCCGCGACATGGCTTCGGCATATAATGTTCCGCCCGAGAATATCATCATCATGTATGACGATATCAGCATCCACACCGGACGCCTGAGAGTCAAGCGCGCCGGTTCCGACGGCGGACACAACGGCATCAAGAGCATCATCTATCAGCTTCAGTCTGACCGCTTCCCCCGCGTAAAGATCGGCGTAAGCGCCCCCGGCGGAGAGGATATGAAGGATTATGTCCTCGATGAGCTCGACACCGATGCATATCAGGGCGTCAAGGCTGCTCCCGATGCGGCTCTGACTATCGTCAGAAGCGGCGTAGATGCCGCAATGCAGGATTTTAACGGAAAGAGCTTCATCCCCGAAGAATCCAAATGATCCCCGCCAATATAACAGTTATCGACCCGTAGATACCCCGTTCCCTGCCGGAACGGGGCGTACTGCGTTGCAAAGGAGAGTGAAAAATGCCGCTTCTTATTGACCTTATCAGAGAATCGCCCGAATACCGCGAGCTTTTGTCCGAGATCAGCTCGGGCAAAAAGGCTGCCTCTGTATACGGAATGTCGCCTATACATCAGGCCCATTTCGCCGCAGCACTTAGGCTCGAACTTTCGAGGCCCATACTGGTGGTAGCCCGTGACGAACGTGCAGCCGAGGCTCTTGCCGCCGATTATGCCGCCTTTTCGGGCGAACAGGGCATATATCTGCCGTCCCGCGACCTCGTATTCCACAATATTGAAAACGCCTCGCGCGAACATGAGCACAGGCGTCTGCGCGCTCTCAGCAGCTTTATGCGCGGAGTGTCGGGTGCTATGTTTGCTTCACCCGAAGCCCTTATGCTTTATACTATCCCGCCCGAAGTTCTGTCCGCCTCCATTGCAACCCTTGAAGTAGGTGAAGATTATGAACTGGACAGACTCTGCAATGACCTTGTTAAATGGGGCTATGTCCGCTCCGACTCGGTAGAAGGTCCCGGCCAGTTTGCCCTGCGCGGCGGCATTCTGGATGTTTTCCCCTCCGGCGAAGAGCATCCGGTCCGCGCCGAGTTCTGGGGCGACACCGTCGACTCGCTCGGCCACTTCGATCCTCTCACCCAGCGCCGCACAGAAAACATCCCATTCTTTGATATCATCCCTGCCCGTGAAGTTCTGCCGTCACTCGCAGAGGGAGGAGCAGAAGGCCTATGCAAAAAGCTTGATAAGTTTGTCCGTGCCAAAGGTGCCTCAGACATCCTGCGCAATACACTTCTCGAGGATATCGAGCGCATCCGCGAAACCGTTCCTTTCGCCTGCCTGGACAGATATCTTCCCCATATTTACGAAAAAACCTCCTCTGCGCTCGACTATATCCCCTCTGATGCTATTGTCATTTTTGCCGACAGTGCTTCGGCCCTCGAGGCCTCCAAGGCATTTGAGTTCCGCATGAGCGAAGATACCGAGCATCTGCTGGATGAAGGCATCCTCGCGCCTACAAAAAGCGGATTCTGCCTGCCTCACAGCCATTTCAGAGATTTATGCCAGGGACACACTCTTCTCTGTTTCGACCAGTTCCTTTCGTCCCAGAGCTTCCCCACTCAGGCGATAATCTCGCTGTCTGCCCGTCAGCTGCCCTCCTATGGCGGCAGTCTTGACACCGCCTGCTCTGACCTCAGCTCCTATCTTAAATACGATTATACCGTTCTTGCCCTTGCAGGCGGCAGTCAGCGCGCATCCAGCCTTAAAAGGCTGCTTGAAGAGCGTCAGCTTCCCTGCACCGAAGTAGATGCTATGCCCACTCCGGGAAAGATCCTGATCTCAACAGCCAATCTTTCTTCGGGTTTTGAATATACCTCCATCAAGCTGGCCGTTATCACCGAAGGTCAGCTGGCCATCAGAAAGAACGGCGACAGAAAACCCAAAAAGACCAAGAAAAGCGGCCTCACCATGGGAGACCTTCATCCCGGCGACCTTGTCGTTCACGACAAGCACGGCATTGGCCGCTTTGTAGGTGTTGAACGAATCAGCGTTGACAAGGTGTGGCGTGACTATATAAAAATCGCTTTTGCAGGAACCGACTTTGTCTTTGTCCCCGCAACCAACCTTGATATCGTATCAAAATACATTGGAGCCGGTGAGCAGGAAGAAGTTAAGCTCTCCAAGCTCGGCGGCACAGCATGGACCAAGACCAAGATACGCGCCAAAAAAGCGGCGCGCGACCTTGCCGAGGGCCTTTTGAAGCTTTATGCATCCCGACGCGGAATGAGCGGTTTTGCCTTCTTCCCCGATGACGACTGGCAGCGCGGCTTTGAAGAGCGTTTCCCCTATGAAGAGACCGAAGATCAGCTGGCCTGCGCTCAGGAGATCAAAAACGATATGCAGAAACCCTATCCTATGGACCGCCTGCTGTGCGGCGACGTAGGCTTCGGTAAGACTGAGGTAGCCTTCCGCGCCATCATGAAATGCATTCTTTCAGGCAAGCAGGCAGCCATTCTTGTTCCTACCACCGTTCTTGCCCGACAGCACTATATGTCGGCTATCCAGCGCTTCTCCGGCTATCCCGTAAAGGTTGACATGATGAGCCGTTTCCGCACCCCCGCCCAGCAGCGCGACACACTGCGCGATGTGCGAACCGGCGCCTGCGATATCCTTGTAGGCACCCACAGGATCCTGCAGAAGGATATCGAGTTCAAGGATCTCGGCCTGCTCATCATCGACGAGGAACAGCGTTTCGGAGTGTCTCATAAAGAAAAGATCAAAGAGATGACCAAGTCGGTCGATGTTCTCACACTCACCGCCACCCCTATCCCCCGCACCCTCAATATGGCCCTCTCGGGTATACGCGATATGTCGGTGCTTGAAGAGCCGCCTGCCGGAAGAATGCCGGTGCAGACCTATGTTCTCGAGCACAACGATATCATCATAAATGATGCCATCCGCAAAGAGCTGGCACGTGGCGGTCAGGTGTATTATCTCCATAACCGCATCGGAGATATCGAAGAGACGGCTGCCCGCCTTCAGCGGGTCTTCCCCGATGCAGTGATCCAGACAGCTCACGGCAAGATGGGCGAAAAGCGAATGTCGGAAGTCATGAATCAGGCTTATGCCGGCGAGATCGATATACTTGTCTGTACGACAATTATCGAGACCGGCGTCGATATCCCCAATGTAAACACCATAATCATTGAAGATGCCGACCACATGGGCCTTGCCCAGCTTCATCAGATACGCGGACGTGTCGGTCGCTCTCAGCGCCATGCCTATGCCTATCTGACCTACCGCAAGGATAAGGTGCTCACCGAGATCTCGCAAAAGCGTCTTGCTGCCATCCGCGAGTTCGCCGAGTTCGGTTCAGGCTTCAAGATCGCCATGCGTGACCTCGAGATACGCGGCGCAGGCAATGTCCTCGGCGCCGAACAGAGCGGACATATGATGAGTGTTGGCTATGATATGTATCTCAGGCTGCTTGACGAGGCATCTGCCGAACTTAAGGGCGAAGCTCCTCCCGCAAGGACCGACTGTACTGCCGATATCCTTGTTTCGGCAGGTTTGCCCGAAAGCTATGTTTCCGATGCCGCTACACGAATCGACCTTTATCGCCGTATATCCATGATCGTCACCCAGAACGACTATCTCGATATGCAGGACGAAATGCTCGACCGTTTCGGAGATCTTCCCACATCGGCTCTGGCTCTGCTCGACATAGCTCTGCTGCGCTCACGCGCATCTCAGAACGGCATAAATGAGATCGCCCAGAAGAGCCGCAATCTTATGTTCTATTTCCGTGAAGTCGATATAAAGCGCATCTCAGAGGTTTGTTCTCAGGATGTGTTCAAGGGCAGGATACTGTTCTCGGCCGGCGACAGGCCCTATCTCACTCTCAAGCTTCGCCCCGACGAATCACCTCTCGATCTTGCAGTCGTACTTGTCGACATGTATGTGGGTATCTGATAAAAATATTTGATTATCGCTTCATTGTGATTTATAATATGGGGTGGTGCTTATGCACCGCCTCATATTATTTTTGAAGGGAAGCGTGTGATTTTGGGAATCTTCAGCGATTTCTTCTGGACACTCAGGGAAGCAGGCAGCAACGTGCGCAAGTTTATGTTCTGCGTGTTCCTCAACGGTATCATTATGTCAGCCATTCAGGTAATGCTTGGTATACATTATAAAAACATCGGTATGACCGAAGACGTCATCGGAACTCTGATGGCCCTCAAGACCTTTGGTTCGGCCATCGGCGCGCTGTTCGCCGTCGTGATCATTCAGACCTTCGGCACAAAGCGGTCGCTTATAGGCGCATTTTTGGTGATGGCCGCAAGCGGCTTCTGCTATGTCAATATGACCGATAACATGCTGCTTATGCAGGCGACCTCTCTTATTTTCGGCATTGCTCAGGTGGTCTTCACCGTCTCGCAGGCTCCGTTCTATAAAAACAACAGCGATGAGCGCACCGCTGTTACCATCTTCTCGGTATCATTTGTTCTTGGCAATGTAGCCATGTTCACCGGCAGCTATCTGTTCGGCTTCATGTCCGACTTTTTTGCGGGTATCGGCGGCGAGCTTTTCGGAAGCCGCACAACTCTGAACATCGCCTTTTCCCTGATGCTGCTGGCGCCGCTGGCCATTTCCAAAATAGACTTCGGCACCGAAGCTCTTATTAAGAAAAATGACCACCGCCCCAGCCTTGGCGATTATTTCAGAGCTATGAACCATGACAGCTGGACTTATCTGCTCAAAAAAGCCCTTATCGGCATGGGCGCCGGCCTTGTAATCCCCTATTTCAGCGTATATATCAAATACAGCCTGGGCGTCTCCGACTCGGTGGTCGGTTCGATCATCGCCTTCTCTCAGCTGGGCACCGTCATCGGCGGCCTGCTTATCCCCAGCCTGTCAAGACGCTTCGGCCGTGTCAATATGGCCATATTCTGTCAGCTGATATCCATCCCCTTCCTGTGGTCTATCTCCTACACACAGGGCGTTATCATGATGGCCATCAGCTTCCTCTGCCGCAATGGTTTTATGAATATGACAAGCCCCCTGCTGCAGACCATGGAAATGGACCTCGTAGATCCCGAAAACCGCACCATCATGAGCTCGATGGCCACCCTTGCCGACAGCCTTTTCCGTGCTCTGGGCACCCAGCTGGGCGGCATCCTGATGGTGCGCATCTCCTATGAGTTCCCCTACTATATTACAATTCTCACCTATCTTGCCAGCACCTTCGTTATCTACTGGGTCTTTGGCCGCAACAAGAAATATTCCGAACTCCATTAAAAAACAAGCCGGCGCCTGAAGGCGTCGGCTTTTTAACGGCAAAAATCTATATTTTGTTCACACCATACCGCTTATTTATGATATAATATATGTTAATTTATTAAACCATTCCCGGGAGGGAGCTAAATGATCAAAAAACTAATGGTACCTGTGCTCGTTTTTCTGCTGGTCCTCAGTCTTTTCAGCTGTTCACCCAGCCCCACTGCCATGAGTGTGGGAAAGAACAAAGTCGATGCCTCTGAGTATGCTTATTACCTGAATCACAATGGACTGAGTCTGGATGCCCATAATTCCGGCACGACCGTGCTCAGCCAAAACGACCTGCTCGCCCGCGCCCACGAACAGGCACAGCTGCAGATCACCAACAGCGAGATAATCCGCCTGAAGTGTGATCAGCTCGGCCTCGAGCTTTCCGACGAGCAGAAAGACCAGCTCAAGGAAGAAAAAGAGGCTCTTATCGAATCGCTGGGCGGCAAAGCAGCATATCTCGAGTATCTCAACGAAAATATGCTGACCGACCGTCTCTATGACAAGCTTCAGGAATACAATCATTATTATTCCATGCTTTATGAACACGTGTCGTCTGACCCCGCTAACGGCGTCGGCAGCGATCAGGAGCTGAGGCAGTTCTTTGCCGACAACTACATTCAGGTCAAGTTTATCAGAATGTCGACCCTTGATGAAAACGGCGACCTGCTGGATGAAGAAAGGCTCAATGTTCTTACTGCCAAGGCCAGCGAAGTCCTTGCTCAGATCAATAACGGAACCATGACCTTTGATGATGCCCTTAACCAGCATAATGACGACCCCGTTATGGCTCAGAGCCCCGGAGGCATTGTTATCAGCAAGCAGGATGCTACCCTGCACGAATACAGTGCCGATGCTTTTGCCATGTCTGACGGCGAGGTAAGCAGCGTCAAGCTCTACAGCGATGGGTATTATATCATCACAAAAATGTCTGCCCCGGCAAACTACTTTGATGAACACCGCGATAAGATCGTCATTGATGCAGCCGACTGGGCATTCAGTAACTTCCTTGAACTTTCCAAAAGTTCAACTGCGGTTTCTGTGTCCGGCGTATGCCAGAAGATGAACTTTGAAAATCTCGCAGAATATGTAAAGTAACCACAGAAGGCCGGAGGGATCATCTTCCGGCCTTTTTCACAGAAAGGACTTTATCTGTATGTTTACTGTCACCAAAAACGAAATGAAAGAACTCGAGCGACGCGCCAATGATGCCGGCCTTCCTTATCTGCAGATGATGGAAAACGCCGGACGGGCCGCCTTTGATGTTCTCATTGCCCGTCTCCCCGAAATAAAGAACGCCGCGGTCTTCTGCGGCACAGGCAATAACGGAGGTGACGGATTTGTTGTCGCCCGTCTGCTCAGGCAGCGCGGAGCGGCTGTGCTCATTATACTAACGGGCGGCAAACCCAAGCCTCCCGACGCGGTCACCAATCTCTACCTTGCCACAATGGCAGGCATTCCCATAGTCACAGGCACACATCTCGATAAGAGTGATATCTCGTTTATTACCTCGTGCGATGCCGTAATCGATGCGATCTACGGCACCGGTTTCCACGGAGAACTCGATCTGGAGGCCGAAGTCTGCTGCGGGGTAATAACTCACTCCAAGGGACTTAAAATGGCTCTCGACCTGCCCAGCGGCCTGGAATGCGACTCGGGTACGATCGCTCAGGGAACAGCCAAAGCCGACATTACCGTTACATTCCATTCCGCCAAGCCCTGCCACAGTATCTCGCCCGATATATGCGGCGAAACAATAGTTGCCGACATCGGGATAACCAACATACTCAAATAAGCGAAAACAGCTGCAGAGTGAACTGCAGCTGTTTTTTATTACTCTGTTTATTTGAGATTCATAGGTGTAAGGGCCAGATAGTCCTCCAGTGTGCCGTCATTGAGGCAGCACTCGATTATCTGCCTGCCAAGAGGATCAAGCTCGTCGGTCAGGAACTGGCTGATCTCTTCCTTGAAGAAATCAACAAGGATCTTGGCGCCTGCATCATAGCCTGCCTCGCCCAGCTTGGACTGTGTTTCGGGACGCAGGAAGGTCTGACGGATATACTGATTATCGACCTTCATGTCAATAAGCGAATATCCGAACAGTGGGCAGCGTGCCGGTGTAAGATGCTTCATTTTAATGACGCCATTGTGACGCGCAAGATACTCACGGCTGATCCATTCGCTTACAAAACCTATCTTATAAGCGCCGATATGCTGATTGGGGATCAGGACATTAAGTGTGTCGGGGCAGGCCATGATCTGCCTGAGAAGCAGATTGGCCTGAGTTACCTTCTTGCCGGTCGAGAAAGGCCAGTAGGAACCTACACCCTCGCTCTTCATCTTGCTGCCGCCATCAACGATGCTGGGATTCTTAAAGCCTCTGGGCGAGACCAGTCGCCACAGCCATGCAAGTGCAGGCGGAACGACATGGAGAAGGCCCATTACACCGTAATCGGGATGCTCGGCTGTCGAGGGAGGCATACGTACACCAAAGCTTCTTACACCTACCTCCTGAGGGCCGAGAGGAACTATGTTCTCGATCATGTCTCTGGGGATGATAACTCGGGGATTTGTGCAGGGCTGGCCGTTAGAGTCAAGCACATGCTCCCAGATAAGGCATGTAGCGCCGGGAACGCCCTCCATATTAAAGAACAGGAGCGGCCTGGAAGGATGTATGCAGATCTTTTCATAAGCAGGGCTGTTGCCATAGGCCTTCATGCTGTCCATTCTCAGGAACCAGCCATCTTCAGCATCCATGATCATGAGTTTGCCGGTTTCGGGAGACTGGATATTGGCATACGCAACCGCCATGTCGTCGGCAATAGGATATATCTTACAGCTTTCGTTAAGATTAAGGAAGTATTTTTCGCCTGTTACAGTATGCTCGCCAAGAAGGATCCTTCCGTCGGACTGAACCTGGAAATCCTCGAGCATCTCGCTCTTACCGCCGCCCGAAGCGCCCTCATGCATGAAAACGGTCTCGTTCTCATAGGGAGTTTCCACCTTTGCGGCAGATGCATGACAGCATACCCAATCCTCATGCTCTCCAATATCGAGCAGCACCGAGAATACGCCCTTCTTAGCCGAGGGACCTGGATAGAGGTTGTATGCAAAGACCTCATGAAGGTCATCTGTGCGGTTGTGAACAACCACCTGCTTGCCGTCAAAATGGGTGTGGCGGAAAGGAGGCGCAACATAGATGATCGAACGGGGAACGTAATTCTCGTGCACTTCATCTATGGGAATAAAGCCCTGCATATTCGCAAGGGAAAGAGCAAAAAATGCGGCATTTGCCGGGCAGATCATAAGGCTTTCATAGCCATAAATGGAATCACCGGCCTTAAAAGGCAGCAAAATAAGACGCTGATCGCTGAGCCAGTCGAACGTCTGCTGACGCAGATCCTTAAAGTCATATCCATAAATCTCTTTGAATCTGGGCTTATCGGAAGGAAGATCATCGCCGATGACCATGGCATTGGGGTCTCTGCGGCGCATATAATCTTCCATATAATTAACAAGAATACCGTTCTTGCAGCGGATGACCTCTGCCTCCTGAACCTTACCCTTGCCTACTATATTATAATGAACATCGTATGTGGAAGAATGGGCAGGACCGAAGGACATCTCTTCCAATTCTTCCTGACTTTCGACATAACCTATGGCTTTGCAGCTTCTAAGTGCTTCTGTAAGATCTTCGGGAAGCACGAATCTGTTGAAATAATCGTCTGTGAACATCCGATTCTCCTCCATTATATCATATTGATTTTATGGATCGATTTTACCACGACACTTTAACGTGGTCAAAGGATTTAACATTTCATTAATATTTTTCTCCTTATTGCCGATTTTAAAGCATCTTTTTTTGTGATACACGCCGAAATTTCAATAGAAATTTGAAATGTATATTTTCTTTAAAATAGAATCATCCTATAAATTTACCAAAAGAAAAGGCAGGATCCGAAGATCCTGCCTTGAAGCAAATATTCTTTTATACCTCGGGGCTGATGGAATAGTTGGGAGCTTCCTTTGTGATATAGATATCGTGGGGATGGCTCTCCTTAAGACCAGCACCTGTGATCTTGATGAACTGAGCATTCATCTGAAGTGTGGGGATGTCGGGAGCGCCGCAATAGCCCATACCGGAACGGAGGCCGCCCATCAGCTGGAAGATTGTGTCGCCGACTCTTCCCTTATAAGGAACGCGTCCTTCAACGCCTTCGGGAACGAACTTCTTTGTGCCCGACTGGAAGTAACGGTCGCCCGAGCCCTTATTCATAGCGCCCAGCGAACCCATGCCTCTGTAGACCTTGAAGTTTCTGCCCTGATAGATCTCTGTCTCACCGGGGCTCTCTTCGCAGCCTGCAAGGAGCGAACCAAGCATTACAACGTCGCCGCCTGCTGCCAGAGCCTTGACGATATCGCCCGAATACTTGATACCGCCGTCTGCAATGACGGGAATACCGACCTTTGCAGCTTCGCAAGCAACATCATAAACAGCTGTGATCTGAGGAACACCAACGCCTGCTACAACACGTGTTGTGCAGATGGAACCGGGGCCGATACCGACCTTTACTGCATCTGCACCGGCATCGATCAGAGCCTTTGCGGCCTCTGCTGTGGCGATGTTGCCGGCAATGATGGGAATATTGTAATGAGCCTTGATCTTCTTGAGGCATTCCATGATATTCTTGGAGTGGCCATGAGCCGAGTCGAGAACCAGAACGTCTGCCTGAGCCTCTACAAGAGCTGCAACTCTGTCGAGAACATCATTTGTGATACCGATAGCTGCAGCGCAGAGCAGACGGCCCTGAGCGTCTCTTGCCGAGTTGGGATATGCAACTGCCTTCTCGATATCCTTAATTGTGATGAGACCCTTAAGAGCAAAGTTTTCGTCTACCAGAGGCAGCTTTTCGATCTTGTGCTTCTGGAGGATCTTCTTTGCATCGGCCAGAGTTGTATTAACGGGAGCTGTGATAAGGCCCTCGCTTGTCATGACTTCACCGCATGTCTTTGTAAAGTCTTCTTCGAACTTAAGATCGCGGTTTGTCAGGATACCAACAAGCTTGCCTTCGTGGCAGATAGGAACACCGGAGATGCGGTATTTTCCCATCAGCTCGTCGGCCTGAGCCAGTGTATGCTGGGGAGACAGGAAGAACGGATTGTTGATAACGCCGTTCTCAGAGCGCTTTACGCGGTCGACATGGTCGGCCTGATCTGCAATAGGCATGCTCTTGTGAACAACGCCGATGCCGCCTTCACGTGCCATGCTGATAGCCATGCGGGACTCAGTTACTGTGTCCATAGCAGCGCTCATCAGGGGAACGTTCAGCCTGATGTTCTTGGTCAGATTTGTGCCAAGGTTGATCATGTTAGGTGTTACATCACTCTTAGCGGGCACAAGGAGAACATCGTCAAATGTGACGCCTTCCTTGTAGAACTTTGCTTCGGGATTTGTATTAACCATTTTTTACCCCTCCATCTCTTTTATTGACGTTTGAAAGCCTTTAGATTTTTATAAATATTAGGTCGAATTGTAAACCACTTCGGCCTAAATGTCAACTCAGTTTTCAAATTTCGTACTTCTGACGAAATAAAAAATATATTGCTGTGCAATTCCGGCAAAATTGCCAAATGCCCCTTTATCAAATGCCCCCTTATAATAAGGAGCAGCTTTTTTCATCCACGTATCGACCGGGAATGCATCAAGCTTGCCCAGGCCAAACAGCAAAAAACAGTCGGCCACCTTACGGCCTACTCCGTTAAGCTGCATTATAGCTTTTTCGGCATCGCTTGTTGCCATCCTGTCGAGAGCATCGAAATCCACTCTGCCCTCCGCAACCTCTCTGGCTGCCGACAATATGTAAGGTGCACGATAACCTGCCCTGAGCATGTCCAGCCCGCCTTCGGGCAGCATAGCTATCCTCTCTGCCGAGGGAAAGGTCATATACCTCTCGCCCTCAAACTCAATGGCATCGCCATAGGCGCTGCACAACGCTCCGACGATCTTCTGTATCCTTGGAATATTGTTGCACTGCGAAATTATAAACGAACACAGAGCCTCCCACGGCTCCTGCCGGAGTATCCTGAGCCCCATACCGTAATCCACCGCTCTGCGTGTGAAATCATCGGTAAAAGCCGAGGCGATCTCGCCGTAATCACGGTCAAGGTCCAGATATCTGCGCCAAAAATCTTCATAATCTTCAGCCGATCCGGATATGCAGAAATCTTCGCCCTCGCTCCATATCCTTGCCGCCCTGCCGCCTGCGACCCCGACATAGCCTCCCTTTGGCGAAGGCATCCAACGGAAACACTGGCCGCACTCAAAGGTATGGACAGGAGAAAACTTTTCTCCCCCAACAAGCCTGATATGATCTTTTGCTTCTATGATCTCGTAAGCCAGAGACGATCTCTCCCCTTCTGCGGACACACCAAAATATTATATTTATTATACCACCGTATTTGACAAATGTTCAACAGAAAAATCAATAAAAAGAAAAAAAGCATCGGAAAATCCGATGCTTTTTCTTTTGGTGACCCGTACGGGAATCGAACCCATGTTTCCGCCGTGAAAGGGCGGTGTCTTAGCCGCTTGACCAACGGGCCAGAAATGGTAGCGGCGGTGGGACTTGAACCTACGACCTGCCGGGTATGAACCGGATGCTCTAGCCAACTGAGCTACGCCGCCATTTCTGTTGTTCGCTTCGTTTCGTTTCTCTCTCGTGTCCTGCGAACAAGATAGATTATATAGCAACTATACCCTTTTGTCAACACTTTTTTTCAAAAAATTTTCAAGGTTTTTTTCACTTAAAATTCCTGCCTCGCAAAGCCTCTCGCAGAGCGGTTTTCCGCCCTTTTCGTTGGCTCTGAGAACGGCCAGACTGGCATAAGACATCATGCCTCTGTCAAAAACTTTTTCATTTATCCTGACATATTCTTCTCCATTAAGGACCCTTAATCTAACCGAGTCCTCAAGAGAAGTCTTCCACGAAAAATCGCCTGCGGCATCATCATAGCCAAGCGCCCTCAGCATAAATGTCATATAATCCTGAGGCCTCGTTTCAAGATCGGGCGAATATGTGGTGGGCGATGTTCCTTTGGTAAGGCCCATCTCGTAAAGCAGAGCAATATACCCTGCATGATTAGGGTTGACATCTGTAAACGGCATCGAGATCTCAGTCATCTCCAAGGCCTTCTGCTCAAGGCCGAGGAATCTTACCAGCATGATAGCCGCCTCTGCTCGGCTGGGGCTGCGGTCAAGCTCCCAACCTTTATCCGAACCGCGGAAGAGTCCGCCGATCCGGTTCAGCGTATAAGCACTTATATATCTCTCATCCCATACTCTCGATGTCAGGGCTCTTACCATTTCCTTATCCCAGCTGTGGTCACGCGAAAGCTCATTTTCATCAAGCAGCAGATATTTATCATCGGTGTTTCCGGTGAGATCATAGGTGACATCAATATATCTGACCTCTCCGTCACACAAAACCGCATTCCACGAATGATTCATCTCGGTGCTCGCAACATAGATGCAGGGCAGGCCGGCGCTGCGGCATACCATGGCAAATGCTGCGCTGATCCCATCGCAGACCGCAAGACCGTCCACAAGTGCTCCGTACGCCGAAAAAGCATCTCCTGTCTCTGTCGCCTGATTAAGGGCAGCATGCATATCATATTCTACATTATCAAGCATCCAGTCATGTATCGCCTCGTAACTTTCTCTGTCAGTCATATCGGCATCTATGATCTCATCACAAAGAACAGCAGCCGCCTCCAGCGCAGCAGCATGCTTTGCCTCATCATTATATACCACTCTCATATATGAATTGTAAGGCAGAGGCATATATTCAAAAACATAAGAGTCACGCCACAGCATCGAAACATACCTATAGCAGGCGCCGTAATCAAAACCGCCGTATGCGTCTATATACATGGTATTTTCTCCCGACTGAAGAAGCCCGGCAAACTCTATTGCCGCTTCCAGCTCGCCTTTTCTCTGTTCGGGCGCCGGCGAAGCCGCGGCTGTCTGAACCATCAGCACCGCAGCCAGCATCATGGCAGATATGCTTTTGAACACTTTCTTCATATAGGTATATCACTCACTTTCAAATACACAAATCAAAAATAAAAAGGGCAAAGATCACTCTCTGCCCTTTGGGATATATAACTGATTAGATAAGCTTGACTGTATAATAAACAGCCGCTGCAGCAAACACTCCTGCAAGAGCATACAGCGCATAGTAAGCATAAGGCACACCTGCGGCATAAGCCACCACTGCCATCAAGGCTGCAGCACCATATGCTGTGCAAACAGCTGCGGCCGAAAGGCTGTTGACCTCACATATCCTGATGCTCAGCTTACCTGCCGCAAGAACTCCTCCGTTTTTGCGAGCCGAAAGATAAGCAAGGACCGCGGCAGCACAGGCGCACAGAGCCAGAATAACCGCCAGCATCGCCCTTCTGCTATGGGGAGCCTTTGCCATGATCCATATCATGCACAGAACCACCGAGCATGTGAGCGAAAACCAGAAAAACTCGCGCTGATAGCTGCTGAAAATAAGATGCAGTATTGCAATACCGGGAATTATGACATAAAGGACACGTCCGGCAAGATTATGGTCAAACTTTACCAGCAGGACCGAGGCCAGCAATACGGCAAAAAACGCCGCAAACATAATTCCGTTTACTATGCTTTCTTTTTTAAAGGTGCCTTTTTTAATATCGAGCACCGCCCATACACAGCTTCCGATCAGGCCCGCAGCCGCTACCCATATAAGGATGTCGGTGGCCCTGAGAGCTGCCATAAAGGTGGCTCCTATATTATATCCGCGCCAGAGATAAGATAAACCCCAAAGCATGACGATCGCAGCGGCAAAAACCACCATTACACGATTGGCAATATAATCCTCATTATTTCGCTTTATCTGATTTCTGGCATTTTTCTTTATCTGATCTTTCTTCAAGCTCCTCACACTCCGACATCAAAATTACCTGTGTGATACATCACGGCGCTGACAGCCGCAACCGGGGCCGTTTCACACCTGAGTATCCTGGGCCCGATAAGGACCGAGCTGGCGCCTATCTCGGCTGCCAGTTCTGCTTCCTGCGGTTCGAAACCGCCTTCGGGGCCGGTTATTATACTGATCCTCTTAAAGCTTCCGAAGCTCTCGAGCACTTCTTTAAAGGACCGGTTCTTTTCATCCTCATACAAAAACAAGCAGCATTCATCACCGGAAGCATCCTCGATTGCCTCCTTGAAGGAGACAATAGGACCTACCGTAACGGGGCGCGACCTTCTCGACTGTTTCGAAGCTTCAAGGGCGATCCTCTCATATCTGATACGCTTCTTCTCGGCATCCTTCTGTCCGTCGACCTTGACGACACAGCGCTTGGAGATAAAGGGCACAATGTGAGAAACACCGACCTCGGTGCACTTCTGAACAAGATAGTCAAACCTGTCGCCCTTGGAAAGGGCGGCATATACCGTCACGAAAACATCCGGCTCGGTAGTATGAGGGCCGGAGGATATTATTTGAGCTGTAACGAGCTTGTCTTTATTTATACTGCCGATGACACACAAATGTTCCGACTTTTCATCACAAACCGTAATTTTCTCTCCCTCTCTCATCCTGAGCACCTTGGTTATATGAAGGCTGTCCTCCTGAGAAAGAGTTACGATATCATTGGATATATTGCTGCTGTCTGCAAAAAATCGCATAGCGCGAACCTCACGATATTATATCAAAATATATGTTAAATGTCTATTATTTCCCAATACACATTTTTTAATTATTTCTTAAAGACCTCAAGCATTGTCCAGCCGTCGCGTTCAACACGGCGCTCGGTCACAAATCCGCCTTCAATAAAATAATTTTCAACTTCATCGCTTCTCTCGTCGATGATGCCCGACAGGATAAGCTTGCCGCCCTCTGCCAGCCATTCGCTGAAGAACTCGCGCATAGCCTTAAGAACATCGGCAACGATATTTGCAAGGATGATATCATACTTGCCGCCTTCTGTAACGTGTGCCCTCAGCTTTTTATCCTTTATGACGTCGCCGCACACAGCTTCGCACTTCTCAAGGCTGATGCCGTTGATCTCCATATTCTCAAGGGTCGTTCTTACGGCGCCCTCTTCAATATCACAGGAGAGAATGCTGCCGCCGCCCAGAAGCATCGCGCAGCATCCAAGAATACCGCTTCCGCAGCCCATATCAAGGATGCGCTTGTCTGCGCAGTCGATCATATCAAGCTGCTCCATGCAGAGGCGTGTTGTTGCATGAGAGCCTGTGCCGAAGCTGGACGCAGGGTCCATTACGAGAACCGTGCGGCCCTCGTCATCATCAATGGTCTCCCAGGAAGGACGGACATAGAGCCTCTCACCGACCTTGAAGGGCTTGTAATACTGCTTCCAGTTGTTCTCCCAGTCGCTGCTCTGAACATCTTCGCGCTCCCAGGTATATTCGCAGCCGTCATAGCTGTTGAGCTCATCAAAAACAGCCTTGGCGCTTGCCATAGAGATAAGGCCGTCTTCATCATTGCCAAAATAGAAGGTTACCGAGGGATCTCTCTCGGGGTTGTCATAAAGACCTTCCTCGATATAGTCCCAGCGGCTGTTCTTATCATTTACAAAATCGTCGATGACAACGGGATCATCGATCTCAAAGCCCGAAACGATGTCGGAAAGCCTGTCGCAAAGAACATCGACATCGCCGTTTTTTACTGTGATCTTTATTTTAATATAATCCATTAATTATCAGCTCCTTAACATTATAAGTATACACAAAAGGGCGAGAATTGTAAACGACAATATTTCCACATTGTGGTGAACGGCTATTTTTTACCCGGTCCCCGCCTTGCATATTGCCAATCCCCGTGATATACTTTATTTATCTAATAATTAAGTATGCATTCATAAATCATACGGCATACTATAACATAAAAACAGGAGAATATCATGGATTTTAAAGAATTGCTGAAAGATTTCATGATCGACTTTCCCACTCGTCTGGCCAAGTTCGAACAATCGGCTCTCACAGCCGGTCTCGAGCTGGAAAAGGGCATCTCGATTTCCGAGATCCATATAATAAGCAAGATAGGACCGGATGGCAGCAAGAAGATGAATCAGATCGCCCGCCAGCTGGGCGTAACTCAGCCTACTCTGACAGCTGCCTGCGACAAGCTGGAAGCCAAAGGGCTCATTATTCGTCATCGAGACCCCGAGGATAAGCGCGTTGTCAATGTCCAGCTCACATCTGAAGGCCTTATCGCCTACAGCTTCCATCAGGCCATGATGGATGATCTTGCCGAAAGATTTATTGATGGGATGAGTGAAGAAGATATGAACAAGCTTTCCCAGAAGATCAATCAGATATATAATTACCTCAGCATCTAAGCACCCAAAGGAGAACATTATGGCATTCAAAATTATCGTCGACAGCTGCTGTGATGCCCGAAGCGTCACAAGCGCCAACATCCCTGTCACCCACGCCCCTCTTCGCATCAACATTGACGGCAAGAGCTACGACGATGACGGCAGCCTCAATACAGTATGGCTCATCTCGGCCATGCGCGGCTCTAAAAATCAGCCTACCACCTCGTGCCCTTCCCCTGCAGAATATGCAGAGGCCATGAGCGGAGATGACGACTGTTTCGTCGTTACACTTTCTGCCAACCTTTCCGGTTCTTATCAGGCCGCCGTTGCAGGCGCCGAACTTAAGACCGGCAGCGGACGCCTTCACATTTTCAATTCCCGCAGCGCCAGCGCCGGCGAAGCCCGCATAGCCGAAGAGATCGCCTACCGGGTGAGCCTGGGCCATGACTTTGACCAGATCGTTGAAGGCGTGGAAAAATATCTCAGAAGTATGCGAACCTTCTTCGTTCTCGAAAACCTTGATTATCTTATCAAGGCCGGTAGGATCGGCAAGTTTTCGGGCCAGTTGGCCACCATCATGCAGATCAGGCCCATCATGGGCGAAGACGGCGAGGGAAACATCATTCCTCTCGCCAAGATCCGCGGAACAAAGAACGCCCTTAACAAAATGATCGACCTGATCGCCGAGCAGGATCAGAAGATGAGAAGCGAAGGCAGGCCTCAAAAGCCCCTTGTCATCTCCCACTGCAACTGCCCCGAGCGCGCTATTGAGGTCAAAAAGGCTATTATGCAGAAATGTCCTCTGATAACCGATATCACTATCCATCCCACCGGCGGACTCAGCACATTTTATGCTTTTGACGGCGGCATAGTTGTTGCTTACTGATAAAATCACTTTACGAAACCCGCCTTCTGGGTTATACTGATAACAGCAATATTTTCTTACAAAGGAGCTGTTCATAAAATGATCCGTTTTAACTGCGACTATAACGAAGGCGCACATCCCCGTATCCTCCAGCGCCTTATCGACACTAATTTCGAGCAGACTGCCGGCTATGGCGAAGACCCTCACTGCGACCGTGCACGTGAGCTTATCCTCAAGGAATGCGGAAACCCCAATGCCGATGTCTATTTCCTCGTTGGCGGCACCCAGGTAAACCTGACCGTTATTGCAGCCTCCCTCCGCCCCTATCAGGGCGCGCTGACAGCCGAATCGGGCCATATCAATGTCCATGAAAGCGGCGCCATCGAAGCAACCGGCCACAAGGTCCTCGCACTCCCCTCCTCCGACGGCAAGATCACAGCTGAGCAGGTAGAAAATGCATGGCACGCACATTTTGACGACGAGACCGCTATACACATGGTCCAGCCCAAGATGGTATATATCTCTCACCCCACCGAGATCGGTACACTCTATACAAAGGCCGAGCTGACCGCTCTCAGCGAAGTCTGCCGCAAGCGCGGCCTCTATCTCTACATGGACGGTGCCCGCATGGGTTACGGCCTGACCGCTCCCGGCAACGATCTCTCGCTTGCAGACATCGCAAACCTCTGTGATGCTTTCTATATCGGCGGCACAAAGGTCGGCGCTCTGTTCGGCGAAGCTCTTGTCATCGTCAACGACCAGCTCAAGCCCGATTTCTCCTACATGATCAAGCAGCGCGGCGGCCTGCTGGCCAAGGGACGCCTGCTGGGCATCCAGTTCGAGACTCTGTTTGAAGACGGCCTCTATTACGAGCTGGGCGCACACGCAAATAAGGCAGCCACCATTATCCGCGAAGCCTGCGAGAAGAAGGGCATCCGCTTCTTCTGCGATTCGCCCACCAATCAGCAGTTCCCCATCCTGCCCAACGATATGCTCAAGGCTTTTGCCGAGAAGTATGCCTATGCAACATGGGGCAAGGTGGATGAAGACCACACAGCTGTCCGTTTCTGCACCAGCTGGTGCACCAAGCTCGAAGATGCCGAAGCCCTGGCAAAGGACATCCTTGAGTTCTGATAAAGCTATTTTCAAAAGCTCCCTTCGGGGAGCTTTTGTTTTTTATCAATTTACTATATAATTGACACAGGAAATACAAATCTTCGGGGTATACTATCCTCAAAGAAAGGAGGGACCCTCATGTCATACAGAATACTTATTGCCGAAGACGAGCCGAGGCTGCTCGAGGTAATGTGCGACTATTTTATAAGCAAAGGCGATGATCCCGTTCCCGTGTCAAACGGCACAGATGCCCTTGAAAGAGCCGAAAACGAAGCTTTTGATGCCATTCTTCTTGATATAATGATGCCCGGACTGGATGGTTTTTCGGTGTGCAGAGCCGTGAGAAAAGAAAACGATGTGCCCATAATCTTTCTGACCGCCCTTTCGGATGAGGACGACAAGCTTTATGGATATGAGCTGGGCGCCGACGATTATATCACCAAACCCTTTTCTCTCTCGGTGCTTTATGCAAAGGTGACCGCCCTCATCCGCCGCAGCCGCGGCAGCATCCGTCAGGACGACCGCCTTGAGGCCGGTGGGATATCCTGCATTCTATCTCAGCGAAGGGTGTTTGCCGGCAAAAAAGAGGTCAGCCTGACGCCGAAGGAATACTCCCTTCTCGTCTGCCTTATGCGTAACCGAAACATCGTCATGAGCCGCGAACAGCTGCTGGTGAAATGCTGGGGCTATGACTATGACGGCGAGGCTCGTGCCGTAGATACCCATATAAAGCGGCTTCGCGAAAAGCTGGGTGAATATGCTTCCTGCATAAAGACCGTCATAAAGGCAGGTTATGTACTGGAGGTGCAGTAAATGAAAAAGTTCAATATCAGAATTGGCGCTGTGCCTCTGTTTTCACTTATTATTATCGCCGCTATGCTTATCACATGGTGTGTTTCGATGTACTGTATTACCAACGCCCTCGCCCACAGCTATTACGAACTCATGCTGGATGACATCCAGAATTATGGCAATAATTTCGGAAGCATGCTTCAGATGCGCTTTAACCGCGATACATATGAAAAATATCCGGGATATCTCGACTTTGAGATGCTCGACCGCATAATGGCAGCAAACTTCTCCTCTTCCGGCATCAAGACCTACAGTTTTTCCACTGTACTGGACTTTCGCGGATTTGACTATCAGCGCGCCGTCTATTTTGGCGACAAAGAGGGCAATATTCTCCACACCTCGGGCAATTTCGCCGCTTTCCGTTATCTGACCGAGGAGCAGTGGCTCGCCTGTGCCGACGAATCGGAAGCCGATGCCTACGCATATATGGATCTCACCTATGAGTAGGCCAGGACCCTTGCCACTGCCGATGGAAACGCCGATGTTATAAGAGTCACAGGTGTTATGGACGGGCAGAAAATGACGCCTTATAAACTCGACTATCTCACTCATCAGGACAAGTGGAATGCCCTTGATAAAGTTGAACCCGACTATGAGATAGAGCATGAAGACGGCACCACTGAAAAAGGCTATACCACCTACACCTACAGCGGCCTTGATGCCCTCGGCCTTTACGATTGGAAAAATCTCTTTGACAACACCAATGAGGCCGATGACCTTGAGTTTGTCACCCTCTACGGTGTTTATTGCAGCTTCAGCTATTACGACTATGGCGATGCTGTTACCGATGTAAACGGCAATGAACATGAAAATCTCCTTGCTATGCTGATGTCAGGCGCCAAGCAGTATGATCTCGAATACAACTACACCGTTTCTGACAAACGCACCCTTGAGGAGATCATCGTATTCAAAACGGAGTCTTACGGCTATGAAAACGAAGATTACGGCTATGTTGACACGCCTCTGTTTGGTTCGGTTGTGGCTACACGCTGTTCACCGCTGAATGAAGCCATGAAATCTCTCAAAAAGGTGTATATCGGTACATTTGCCTTCGCCGCGCTTCTTTCGCTCCTGCTGATAAAGGCTGTCAGAAGCTGGCTCAACTCTCCAGTAAAACGCATCATCCGCGAGTCGGATGGCTGGAATGCCATTCACTGGAACAGCGCCGATGCCTCTTTCATAAAAGAGAATCATCAGCTTTATGAAACCTACCGAAGCGCTCTCGACACCATGAACAGCCAGCGCGCCGAGATAAACCGCCTTAACCGTGCCCTTGAATATTCGCAGAAGGCCGAGCAGGAACGCAGAAGGCTGACCGGCGACGTTGCCCACGAACTCAAGACTCCCCTTGCCGTCATCCACAGCTATGCCGAGGGCCTTCAGGAGCATATTGCCGACGAAAAGCGTGATAAATACCTCGAAGTTATCCTCTCTGAGACCGAACGTATGGATGCCCTTGTGCTGCAGCAGCTCGACCTTTCCCGCCTTGAGGCAGGACGCATCAAGCTTGCCCGTGATGAGTTTTTACCTGCGCCCCTTATACGCGATATTTTCGGACGTTTCGACCTTATTGCCGAAGATAAAGAGCTTGATATCACCTTTGATCTCAACGAACAGCTTATTATAACCGCCGATGAAGGAAGGCTTTCGCAGGTCATCACAAACCTTGCTTCCAACGCCGTCAAATACACACCTCACGGCGGAAAGATAAAGGCAGAACTGAAGGCCGGACAGTCGATGTTCACTGTGTCGGTATATAACGACAGTCCTCCCCTTTCTTCTGAGGCCCTTGAGCATGTATGGGATCCCTTCTACCGTGCCGACAAGTCGCGCAGTACAAAAGGCACCGGCCTGGGCCTTGCCATCTCCAAGCAGATAGTCGAGCTTCACGGCGGCACCTGCAGGGTCTATAACACAAAAAGCGGTGTTGTTTTCAGCTTCACCATCCCCTATTAAATATCAAAAGACCACCCTAATGGGTGGTCTTTCTGTTTTATCTGTATGTTATGATCTTAAAAAGCTTATAGGGCACCATGATATACAGCAGATAACCCAGCAGGTATCCGTGCCCGCCAAAAAGCCCATAGAGGAAACCTCCGGCTCCCTCAATATGCCAGCTCGGAGGGAGAATTGTCAGAAGTGCTCCTGCAAACGGGAAAAACATTACTACTGCCAACAGCAGCTTCAAATCAAGAAGATCAACATATCGGTTGTGATATCCGATCACAAAGCACATAAGCGGCAGCAGAAACACCATAATATGCCACGCAATATTATATACTATGCCGCTTATGGGGAGCTTGTCCAGAAGAAAGCTGCATACGCATCCGATCGGCGCGAAAAAGGCTTTCACTCCAAACACCATAAAAACTACGCTCGGCAATGTTATCATGGCAAGCGACGGCATAAAGGGCAGCTTCTGCCTTATGGCGTTGTCGCCCAGCTTGTGCCACAGATATATTACGACAAAAGACATAGCCATAGGGGCAGTCTTTTCCACAAAATCCAGTACGTTTATCCCGCTTCTTGCAATTAGCCAAACAAGAATGATACTCAGCAGCAGCGGGACCATGCCCCATATTCCAAGAAGTATGATCCTTGTGCGTTTATCCATGTTTCTTACACTCCTTTGAAGGTCAG
>JAFQVZ010000223.1 GCA_017407765.1 Clostridia bacterium
GAAGGCCCCCGCGCCGCCATGGCATGTGATGACGCATCCGGTTTTGACCCACGTGAATGACCTGAAGCCCATTTCACGTGCTGTCTTTTCTGCAAGAGCCTTATGCTCGTCTCTAAGGCCGGGTGCCCATATAAAATAGAGATGATCCCGGTCAAGCCCATGGTTGCTGTCGAAATCACTGAGCAGCCTTGGAATGACTTTATCAAATGAACCGCGATATTTTTTGCTGGCCATCAGCCTGCCGTCGACGATCTCGATGCAGGGATGAAGCCCCAGCAAATTGCCGGTGAGGGCAACAACATTGCTCACTCGGCCGCCCGCGCGGAGATAGTCGAGGTTATTGGGAATAAAGCACATCTCTGTCTTATCGGCGATCTCGCGCACCTTAGCCGCAGCCTCCTCGGCAGTTATGTCGGGGTTCTGCTCAAGCATTCGCGCGGTTTCAATGACAACAGCACCCTGCCCTACCGATACATGCCTGGTGTCTACGCTGATTACATAGTCTCTGCCCTCCGCTGCGAGGATCGCATTCTGATAAGAGCAGGTCGTGACAGCCGAATATGCAAGGTGAAGTATCTTTTTGTCGGGATATTTTGCGTGGATCTCGTCAAAGACAGGGGCAAAATCCACAGGCATACTTGCGCTGGTCTGGGGCACCTTTCCGGTGCGCTCATAGTAGGCGCAGACCTTCTCAGCAGGGAATGTTCCATCGTCATAGGTCTCGCCATCCATGGAAACATGCATTGGAACCAGCCATACTCCGTATTTTTCAGCCATCTCGGGTGTCAGGTCAGAGCCTGTTTCCGCAAGAAGGACAACATTCTTGTGCATATTGATCACTTCCTCTTGAATTAATTATAGGCTTTTCAAAAACCCATGTGCGGTTTTAAGATATCACATTGTTGCAACACCGTCAAGCCGTATTGATAATTTTAAGTCATTGATTGACATTTTATTCTCTTGTTAATATAATTATATACATGGAAAATTTGATGAAAAAATCTCTTGCAGATGCAATCCGTTCCTTCCGTCTGCCGAGATACTCGGAACTGCCCGATATGGGCCTATACCTGGAACAGACAACTAAATATATTAATCACTGTCTTGAGCAGCTTACAGGCATCGAGATCACCGGCTCTATGATACGCAACTATGTCAAGATGGATCTGGTCAACAACCCCATCAATAAGAAGTATTATGCCGATCAGATCGCTCACCTTATTATTATCGCGCTCCTTAAGAATATCGTTCCCCTCGAGCATATCAACAAGCTGTTCCATCGCCAGCGTCAGGTGTATACCGATGAGATCGCGTATGACTATTTCTGCGAAGAGCTTGAAAACCTTCTTCTCTATCATTACGGCGTAAAAAATGATCTTGACGAGATCGGCATCACCACCTCCATCGAGAAGAAGATGCTCCGCAGCGCTCTTATCGCGCTGGTAAACACCATCTATCTCAATGCATGTTTTGAGTTCATTTCGGTTCACACTACCGTCGAGCCGGCTAAAAATATAAACGAATAAATCTTAAAACCAGGCCTTTGGGCTTGGTTTTTCTTTTGGCTTGACAGATGCAGCAGCTCGTGTCACAAAGTTCCTCATCGACAGAGAAGGTAATATTGCCGGCAGATTTGAACCCACAGTATCTTCCAAAAAAGGTTAATGAGGCTGTAGAAAAGCTTCTCTGATTATTTTCGTTCAAATAAACATAATGAAAAATTCTATTGTGTTTCACTCTCTCGCATAACTTTCTATACTAATATGTCCTTTTATATGCTCTATAATAAAAATAACCTATCCAACAAATAAATATTGTCGAAAAGGCTTGAGTCTGTCATAAAACTATGGTAAATTAAAGTAAGAAAAAACATAGTTTTATTTTAGGTTATTTTATGGAGGACATCATGAACGAAAAAAAGTATGAAGCTCTCAAAATAGAGAATCAGCTCTGTTTTCCCCTGTACGCTTGTTCGCGTGAAGTAATCAAACAGTACACTCCCTATCTGAATGCAATTGACCTTACCTACACTCAGTATATCACCATGCTGGCTTTGTGGGAGGCTCATTCACTGACTGTCAAGGAACTTGGCCAGCGCCTTTATCTCGACTCGGGCACGCTTACTCCCCTTCTTAAGAAACTTGAAGCCAAAGGCCTTGTCACCCGTCAGCGCTCGACAGCCGACGAACGCAGCCTGATCGTTACCCTTACCGAAAAGGGCACAGCACTCAAAGAGGAAGCCGTTTCGATCCCCAGCGAGCTTGCAAAGTGTGTAAACCTGACCGGCGAAGAAGCTGCGCAGCTTTATAAGCTGCTCTACAAGCTGCTGGAAAATGTAAACAACGAAAACGAAGCATAACACAAAAGGCCGCATCAATACGATGCGGCCTTTCATTTATCTTTTGATAAGAAAAACACAAAACAAAAAGCACACCATTCGGTGTGCTTTGCTGGTGCAGCCGAAGGGACTTGAACCCCCATGAAGCATTCTTCACTAGCACCTCAAGCTAGCGCGTCTACCTGTTCCGCCACGGCTGCATATTATTTATTTTTGCTGTTCTCTGACAGCTCAGTTATAATAACACATCTTTTCCCGGATTGCAAGTACTTTTTTCAAAAATAAAAAACTTTTTTCACAACCTCTGAAAATGAAAAAAATGCCCAAAGGCATCTGAACTGAGGAAACCGGGACAAAGGCCCTGCCTTCACCCTTTGGATATATATATAAACACTGCAGAGCTCCCCTCGCCTCATGGAGACTCATTTTAATGGGAAGTTGCAGTAATTGACATAACAAAAGTCGCTTACTTGAAGCGACTTTTGAGTGGTGCGGATGAAGGGACTTGAACCCCCACGAAGTTGCCCCCACTAGCACCTGAAGCTAGCGCGTCTGCCGATTCCGCCACATCCGCACGGAACGATAATGATTATAACACAGTTTTTCTTTTTGTCAACATCTTTTTTGTAATTTTACAGAAAAAGTTTTCACTATGTTTTTTGCCATAAAAAAGAAAAAAGACGCCCGTCGGCATCTTGTCTCTTGCGCCTTGTTTCCACCCGTCGGCTTCCGCATGGCCATATCACTTCACATTTAAAAACCTTTCTGCTAAGTTTCTTCCTGAGGGTCTTCTCTTACTTGGATCACTCGACTGCTGGCGACAGTTAGGGAAGAACTTCTCGCTTACCGGGTTTTGATTTCATTTTTCGTATCAGCTCAGCTGACAATAGTTATTATATCAGATTTCGCCCCGTTGTCAACATTTTTCACAAAAAAATCGATATGTTTTTGTACGAAATATCCGATAACCCGATAGGTTTTATCTATATTTAATTATTGCAAAATAGAAATAACTTATCGGGCAAATTTGCACATAAGCCGTTTTTCCAGCCAATTATTCTATATTGCACTTTGCACAGAAGACATGTATAATTAAGAAAAATCTGGTCAAGGACGGTGTTGACACATGAACCCCACCGCTACATTCTTTATGAAAAACGGTAATAAAATAGTTATCGAGCTGCTGCCCGAGGCTGCGCCCAACACGGTGAACAGCTTTATTCATTGTGCAAAAAACGGCTGGCTCGACGGCCATGCCATACAGCGCATCGTTCCCGGCAAATGGGTCGACCTGAGCTATTCCGCCTTTCACAAAGAGGGCTGTAAATATCTGATACCTCTTGAGTCGCAGCTTCATCCCGAGATCGAGCCTCTTGACTCTCATCCCGGCTGCGTCTGCATGGGCGGTTACGGCGAGCACGGCAATGCCGGCTGCGAACCCTTCTTCCCGCTCACAGACTGCCCCACTCATAAGGGCATCTATCCTGTGTTCGGAAAAGTCCTTGAAGGCATGGACGAGCTTTGGAGGCTTGAGAAGGTGCCGACGAGGCCGGTCGATTCTCCTTATCCCGGAGTTCAGATAAACGAGCCTCTCGAGCCCGAGATCATCGAGCGAGTCGAGCTTGAGCTGCATGGGGTGGAATATCCCGAGCCTATCAGAATCGAGAGCGACTGGCTGCCCGAAACCTGGAGATAAATGCAAAGCTTCCGGAATACATCCGGAAGCTTTTTATTATATATGTGTATATAGATGATAACAAAAGAAAAAGCCATCAACTTTCGTTGATGGCTTTTGGTGCGGATGAAGGGACTTGAACCCCCACGAAGTTGCCCCCACTAGCACCTGAAGCTAGCGCGTCTGCCGATTCCGCCACATCCGCACGGAACGAGGATAATTATAACACAGTTTTTCTTTTTGTCAACATCTTTTTTCATATTTTTTCAGACTTTTGTCTTTCTGTTTATTCTTTGTTGTCTTCTATTGCAATTTAGTTTGTGGTATACTTTATTTATAATAAACTACGGAGGTTTTCAATGAACTTTGATATACAGACCGGCGTTTCTGCCGTCACGGTGTTTTTTCAGGGAGTGCTGAGTTTTCTTTCGCCTTGCGTTCTGCCCATACTCCCCCTTTATCTCGGCTATCTTTCCGGCTCGGCCGGCCCGGATGAAAAACGCAAAGGCAAGCTGGTGTTCAACACCTTCTTCTTTGTTCTGGGAATAAGTGCTGCCTTTTTCCTGCTGGCTCTTGGTTTCACTTCGTTCGGAAGCGCCCTTAACCGATACAGCAATATCATCACGAAGGCAGGCGGCGCCATCATCTTCCTGCTCGGCGTTTATCAGCTGGGCATTTTCGGCGATTCTTCCCTTCTTAGCCGTGAGTTTCGCCTGCCCCTTGATGCAGGCCGCTTTACATCGGGCCCAATTGCCGCGCTTATCATGGGTTTCACCTTCAGCTTCGGCTGGACCCCCTGCGTAGGCCCCGCACTCACCTCGGCACTTCTGATGGCTTCTTCGTCTTCAAGCAGACTCCAGGGCCTGGCTCTCGTCGGAGTATACACCTTAGGCTTCACCCTTCCTTTTATGCTCGCGGCTCTGTTTGCCGAAAAGCTCATGGATGTCTTCTCGCGCAAGGGCAATATAATGAAATATGCTCAGAAGATCGGTGGCCTGCTGCTCATTATAATGGGCGTTCTTATGTTCTCGGGCTACTTTGCTTCCCCTGACTCCCCATCTTCCCTGCCTCAGCAGCAGGAGAAGCCTTCGCAGTCTTCAGCAGATACAGATGCCCCTCAGAACAGCGAACCTGAA
>JAFQVZ010000224.1 GCA_017407765.1 Clostridia bacterium
GAGATTCGGACTTGATCGGGAGGAGGGAATGACACAGAAGGAGGTTGCCGATGCTATGGGGATATCTCAGTCGTATATATCACGACTTGAGAAAAGGATCATTGCCCGGCTTAAGAAGGAATTGCTTAAAAAGATGTGATTAAAACATCCATTTCCTGTCAATACTGTTTTCAGGACAGGCAGGAAAGGATGATCTTAATGCAGCTTAAAGTTGAGATATGCGGAGTTAATACATCGGAACTTGTGGTTCTGAAAAATGAAAAGACGATGGAACTTCTTGCAAAGGTGCGCGAGGGGGATATGAAAGCACGCGACGAACTTGTGTGCGGCAATCTGAGGCTCATTCTGTCGGTGGTACAGCGGTTTTCCGGCAGAGGCGAGCCAATGGACGACCTCTTTCAGGTGGGGTGCATCGGCCTGATGAAGGCGATAGATAATTTCGATCTGACTCAGGGCGTGAGATTCAGCACTTATGCCGTTCCAATGATAATCGGAGAGATACGGCGGTATCTGCGTGACAACAGTGTTATAAGGGTCAGCCGCTCCATGAGAGACAATGCCTACCGGGCTCTTTCGATAAAGGAAAAGCTGACAAATGAACTTTCGCGTGAACCTACTGTTGACGAGATAGCAAAAGAAATGGGAGTGAAAAGGGAAGAGGTGGTGTTCGCCCTTGGAGCAATTGCCGACCCCATATCGCTGTATGAACCAGTTTTTCAGGATGGCACCGAAACAGTATGCGTTATGGATCAGGTAAAAGATGAAAAGAACACCGATGACAGTTGGATAAATCATATCCTTATGAAAGAGGCGATGGACAGCCTCAGCGAACGTGAGAAAAGAATACTGGCTCTGCGTTTTTACGATGGCAAAACCCAGATGGAGGTAGCAGCTGAGATAGGGATATCCCAGGCGCAGGTGTCGAGGCTCGAGAAGGGCGTTATAGACAAAATTAAAAAGAATCTTTAATGACTCATTATGCGTCACCATAAGGTGGCGCCTTTCTTTTTATAGCAATTTTTTAAGAAATATGATATAATGACTATGATTACGTATATTTGTTGTAATTTTAAGATAAAGAGCGGCATATATAGCTGTAAAGTATGTTTCAGAGGAGTTTTTTAATTGAAAACCATACTTGATATATTAAAGGAAAGCGGCGTGTCTTTCAGAGAAAACGAGCCTCTTTCCAGGCACACATCTTTCCGTATAGGCGGCCCTGCAAAGTTTTTTGCCGAGCCTTCGTCGAGAGATGAAATAGTATTTCTTTTGAGAGAGCTCAGAAGAAGCAGTCTTCCTTACTTTATAATGGGCAACGGTTCCAATCTTCTGGCTCGTGATGAGGGGTTTGACGGCCTTGTCATCATGCTGGGAGAAAAGTTTGCCCGCATCACAAGCAATGGGTGCAGCATAACGGCCGAGGCGGGTGCGCTTATGTCCAGAATAGCGCGTACGGCGCTTGAGCTTGAGCTGACCGGCTTTGAGTTTGCACATGGCATTCCCGGGTCTTTTGGCGGCGGTGTGTTCATGAATGCCGGAGCCTACGGCGGAGAACTTAAAGACATTGTTGCAGAAGTCGAATACATAGACGAGGATCTTGAAATAAAGACCTGCAGCGGCAGTGAAGCAAACTTCGTCTATCGCGGCAGTCGTTTTAAAGACAACAGGGCACTGGTTATCCTCAGTGCACGGGTCGATCTGCAAAAGGGCAGCAAAGCCGAGATAGAAGAAAAAATGCGTGACCTTGCTGCAAGAAGGCGCGATAAGCAGCCGCTTGAGTTTCCCAGTGCGGGCAGTACATTCAAGCGTCCTGAAGGATATTATGCTGCCAAGCTGATCGAGGACTGCGGCCTCAAAGGCTTCAGTGTAGGCGGGGCACAGGTTTCCGAGAAGCATTCCGGCTTTGTCATCAACACAGGCGGAGCCACTTTTGCGGATGTCTATGAGCTTACCGAGCAGATAAAGGCAAAGGTAATGAAGCAGTATGGTGTTGAGCTCGAACGCGAAGTCGAGATCATGAAGCCCTTTAAAAAGTAAAAGAGATAAAAAGAGAAGTTTAAGCGAGGATAAAGATGGATTGTTTGATCATTTCTGGAATGAGCGGTGCAGGCAAAAGTCTGACTGTAGACGTACTTGAAGATATAGGCTATTATTGCGTAGACAATATGCCCGTCAGGCTTATTCCCGGATTTGTAGAGCTTTTTATGGATAGTTCGGCCAAGTATAAAAGGGTGGCTTTTGTAGTTGATGTCAGAAGCGAGCAGGACTTTGAGCGTCTGTTCACCACATTGGACGAGGTGCGCCTTAAAGGGGCAAGATGCAGTGTGCTCTTCCTTGACTGCAGTGATGAGCGCCTGCTCAACCGCTATAAGGAAACCCGCCGCCGCCATCCTCTTGATACATACGGAAAGGGAATAGTTGAGGCAATTGCGGAAGAGCGCCGCATCCTCGAGGTCGTCAAGGCCAAGGCCGATTATCTTATCGACACAACAGTTCTGTCTTCATCGGGACTTCGAACACATCTGACCAACCTTTTCTGCGAAGAAGGGCAGAAAATGATGGTCATCAGCATAAATACTTTTGGCTTCAAGCACGGTATCCCTCATGAATCGGATATGGTGTTTGATGTCCGTTTTCTTAAAAATCCTTATTATGTTCCCGAAATGCGCGACAGAACGGGCCTTGATAAGGATGTGTATGATTATGTCTTCCAGACCCCTGCGGCAAGCATCTTTTCCGAAAAGCTTTTCTCGATGCTTGATTTTCTCATCCCTCTCTATATCCGCGAGGGAAGAACTTCGCTTGTGGTCTCCATTGGCTGCACGGGCGGACATCACCGCTCGGTCGCTATTGCGGAAAAGCTTTATGCCGACCTTAAGGAGAAGGGACATAATGTAATGATCCGACACAGAGATCTTGCAAAGGATTGATTATGGAGCTATATCACGAAAATGAGTTCCTCAGGGAGGATGCGGTAAAGGCCGCCAAGGCTGCCGGGAGAAGGATAGTTGCCATCGGCGGCGGCACCGGCCTATCGGCTCTTCTGCTGGGACTTAAAGAATACACCGATAATATCACCGCCGTAGTCACAGTCACCGACGACGGCGGCGGTTCGGGCAAGATTCGCGAGGAGTTCGGCGTTCTTCCGCCGGGCGATATCCGAAACTGCCTGCTGGCATTGGCCAACACCAGCTCGATGATGAGTGATGTTCTGAATTATCGTTTTACCGAGGGCAGCCTTAAGGGACAGAGCTTCGGCAATCTCTTCCTGCTGGCGCTCAATCAGATATGCGGCTCGTTTGACAGAGCTGTGGCCAATATGAATGAGATACTGGCGGTAACGGGAAGGGTGCTTCCGGTTACCAATACCAATGTGAATCTCAGAGCTGTTTTTGAAGACGGAAGTACAGTTAACGGCGAGACCGCAATCACTTCCAAGAAAAAAGACACACATCTCAATATTGCTCAGATAGATATCATACCTCATGCCGCTGTCGCGCTTGACAGCGTCATCGATGCGATAAACGAGGCCGACCTCATTATCCTTGGCCCGGGCAGCCTTTATACCAGTGTTATACCCAATCTGCTGGTCGGCAATGTGGCAAATGCCATAAAGAGGTCGCCCGCCTATAAGGTATATGTCCAGAATATCATGACACAGGACGGCGAAACAGAAAACTTCACCGCATCTGAGCATATAAGCGAGATAAACCGATACGGAAAAGGCCACCTGGTCGATGTCTGTATCTACAATACAACACCCGTCAGAAGAAGCCTTCTCGAGGCATACAGCCGCGAAAACAGCTTCCCTGTAGAGGTGGATAAAGCGAAAATAGACGAAATGGGGATAAAACTGTTTGGCGCCGAGATCCTTGCGCGCGACAATATGCTTGTTCGCCATGACCCCCTTCGTCTTGCTTACAACATAATGCTTATGGCAAATATCATGGTTCCCCGAAAGGGAATGGCAGGGAAATACGATCAGATGCTGCTTGAACGGGAGTAAGATATGACTTTTACAGAAGAAATTAAAAATGAATTATGCAAAAGCCAGATCACAGGAAGCTGCTGTGCAAGCGCCGAGGCTCTTGGTATGCTGCTTTACGGCAATCGCTTTGCGCCCGAGAAGATAAAGCTTGTTTCTTCCTCCCATGAAGTGCGGAAGAGAGCTCAGATCCTTTTCGGAGGGCTTTTCGGCTGCGATTTCAGCGAGGACGGCAGGGAAGATTCGCTTATGAATGACGATCCCGAGCTTATTCGCAGCATCTTCGAATGGTACGGATATCAGTATAATAATTCTGCCCTTAACCTTAATAGGGCAGTGATAGAAGAAGAGTGCTGCAAATCGTCTTTCCTGCGCGGATGCTTCCTTATGGGTGGATATGTGACAGCGGGAAAAAAGGGCTATCATCTTGAACTGGTTACCCCTCATTATAGTGTATCCCGTCAGGTCAGCACGCTGCTTTATGAGATGGGTATGGAGCCAGGCTCGGTCACACGACGCAGCAACTATGTTCTTTATTATAAAAACAGCGAGCTCATCGAAAGCTTTCTCACCGCTATCGGAGCTACCGGCGCCGCCATGGATCTTATGCTCAAAAAGGTAGAGAAGGCTCTTGTCAATGAGGTCAACCGTAAGGTAAACTGCGAAACGGCTAACCTCAGCAAGACTATAGATGCAGCCAATGCTCAGATAGATGCTATCCGTTATCTTGACGATCACGGCCATATTGAGGGTCTTTCGTCCGATCTTCAGCTGACAGCGGCCATAAGGGTCCAGTTTCCCATGGCATCGCTCAGCGAGCTTGCATCCAAGTTTGATCCTCCGATTTCCAAGCCGGGGCTCAGCAGCCGCCTTAAGCGCCTTATAAAGATCGCAGAGGAGAGAAAAAATAATGACTGATTTTGTCCATCTGCATGTACATACGGAATACAGCCTTCTTGACGGAGCCTGCCGCATCGACAGGCTGGTCAAAAAGGCGGCAGAACTCGGGCAGAAGGCTGTTGCAATAACCGACCACGGCGTTATGTACGGTGTTGTGGATTTTTACAGAGCAGCCAAGAAGGCGGGCATAAAGCCTATCATAGGCTGTGAGGTTTATGTGGCACCGCGAAGTCGTTTTGAAACCAATTACGGCTATGGCAGCGAAGCCAGCCATCTGGTTCTGCTCTGCAAAAACGAAACCGGTTACAAAAATCTGATATATCTTGACTCGATGGCCTTTACCGAGGGCTTTTACAAGCATCCACGAGTCGATTGGGAGCTCCTTCAGCAGCACAGCGAGGGGCTTATTTGTCTTTCTGCCTGCCTTGCCGGCGAGGTTCAGAAATATCTTATGAACGGCAGCTATCAGGAGGCGAAGGAGTGTGCACTCAGATACTGGGGCTTGTTCGGCGAAGGAAATTATTATCTGGAGCTCCAGGATCATGGCATTCCCGAGCAGCAGGAGGTAAACAAGCTGCTGCTCAGGCTTTCGGCAGAGACGGGCATTCCCCTTGTTGCAACAAATGACGCGCATTATATCTCCCGTCAGGATGCCGATATTCACGACATCCTGCTTTGCATTCAGACCGGCAAAAAGCAGGATGATGAAGACAGAATGCGTTTCAGCGGCACCGAGTTTTATATTAAAAGCGGCGATGAAATGGCCGAGCTTTTTCCCTATGCTCCCGACGCCATAGCCAACACGGTAAAAATCGCGGAAGCCTGCAGCTTCGAGTTTAAGTTTGGTGACCATCATCTTCCGAAGTTCCCGCTCGAGGAAGGGCAGGAATCGGAGACTGTGTTCAGGCAAATGTGCCGTGATGGATATAAGGTGCGTTATCCCGATGATCCCGAGGGATATGCCGAACGCCTCGAGTTTGAGATGGATATGATCAGCCGAATGGGATTCGTTGATTATTTCCTTATTGTCGGCGATTTCATTGGCTTTGCCAAGAAAAAGGGCATTCCGGTCGGTCCCGGCCGAGGCTCGGCAGCGGGAAGCATGGTTGCTTACTGCCTTTATATCACCGATGTAGACCCTATGAAATATTCGCTGTATTTCGAGCGTTTTCTTAATCCCGAACGCGTCACGATGCCCGACATAGATATCGACTTCTGCTATATGCGCAGGCAGGAGGTAATCGATTATGTCATCGAAAAATATGGCAGCGAATGTGTTGCGCAGATCATCACCTTTGGAACTATGGCGGCGCGTGCTGCCGTTCGCGATGTAGGCCGAGTCCTGGGCATGCCCTATGCCGAGGTCGATTTTGTTGCGAAAATGATCCCGCAGGAGCTCAAGATGACTCTTGACAAAGCTCTTGAGACATCAAATGAACTGAAAAAATATTATGACGACGACCCCAGAGTGAAACGCCTTATCGACACGGCACGTGAGCTTGAGGGTATGCCGAGGAATGCCTCTACCCATGCAGCCGGCGTTATTATTGCCGCTGCACCCGTATATGAGTATGTGCCTCTTGCGCGAAACGACATGAGTGTCGTCACCCAGTTCACGATGACCACGCTTGAGGAGCTTGGTCTTCTCAAAATGGACTTTCTGGGCCTCAGAAACCTGACAATCCTCGACGATGCCATCAAGCTTGCCGAGGCATCGGGTGCTCATGTCGACCTTCAGAAGATAAACTATGACGATCCCGATGTTTTCGAGATGATCGCCAAAGGCGACACTGTTGGCGTATTCCAGCTGGAAAGCTCGGGCATGACAAATCTTGCGGTAAGCATGAAGGCAAGGTCCATTGAAGATATTACCGCGCTTATCGCGCTGTTCCGTCCCGGCCCCATGGCATCGATACCCATGTTCCTTCACAGACGGGCCCATCCGGAAGCGGTTAC
>JAFQVZ010000225.1 GCA_017407765.1 Clostridia bacterium
CAAAAAGATACCTGTTATGCATGAGCTTATCATGAATATGGGATATCACATAATAAGGATCGCTTATGTGCAGCATGATACGCCGCAAAGCCGTTTTGTTTTGGAGTATCCGATGGGAATCGATGATGTTACATATGAAATGCTCCTTGAACTGACCCATGAAGCGAAATAAAAAGAGACCCACATGGGTCTCTTTTATTATTATTCAGTCTTATAAGGCACCCTTGCCGAAGGCACATGCTTCGAAGCAGGGTCGGTATGCGCCGCCTGGTCGTCAAAGAAAATATGCGCTCCAAAGGCCTTGAGGATCGAGCTTTTTCGGATGCCGCCGAGGAAAAAGGCCTCGTCGATCCTTATGTTCCATGCCCTCAGCGTGCGGATAACACGCTCGTGCGAGGGCGCGTTGCGCGCTGTAACAAGCGCCGTGCGGATGGGCACAGTGTCGCCCTTGTGCCTGCCCTGAACCAGCGAGATGGTCCTGAGAAGCTTGGCAAAGGGACCCTCGGGCAGGGGAAGGCGGGCATTCAGCTCTTCGTGCTCGGCAAAGGCGGCAAGGCCCCGCTCGCGGTATATTCTCTCCGACTCGTCGGAGAATATGACGGCATCGCCGTCGAATGCGATTCGGATCTCGGAGATCTCGTCTTCGGGGTCGATGGTTAGGTCTTCGTGCGAACAGATGATGCCGGCGGCAATGCCCGAATTGATGGCCTCCTGAACATCATTCTCATCGGCCGAAAGGAATAGATCGGTGCTGAAAGCATCGAGGTAGGGCGAGATGCGTGCTCCGCCGACAAGGGCGGCGCGGCTTATGTCGAGGCCATAGTGACGGATAGAGTTGAATATCCTCAGGCTGGTGTCTGCGCTGTTGCGCGAGACGATGATTATCTCGGTCAGTTGTTCGTCGCCGCTGTTGAGGCCGAGAAGAGCCTTTATCAGAGGAAATGCCGTGCCGGGACGGAGAATGTCGTTCTCATGGGCGATCTGATAGGCGCTGTAGGCATCAAGGCCCTGCTGCTCAAAAATGCGGTTTTCCTCCTCGAGGTCAAAAAGCGCACGGGAGGATATGCCAACGACCAGTTTGTTATCAAGATTAAGGGCCACGGTATCACTCCTTTTTATTTGATTATAGCATAATATCCATGTCATAAACAGTAAGTTTGGACATAAAAGAATAGAACTTGTCTTTTGAGAGGCTTCTTGTTATACTGAAAACAGAAAAATAACAAGGAGTGGAAGGATGCTCAGCAAGGCATTTTTTGAAGTGTATACCAAGTTCAAGCTTCATTTTTATCAGGAGATATTTGAAAGATTTCAGGACAGAGAAGCCAGCCTGACAACTGTTGAGACCTTCTGTATGGAAACCATTCAGGCAATGGATCATCCCACGGTAAACGAGTTTGCCACATTTATGAAGATATCCTCTCCCAATGCGGCATATAAGATCAACAGCCTTGTCAAAAAGGGTTATCTTAAAAAGATCCAGTCGCAGGATGACAGACGAGAGTATCATCTTGAGGTCACACAGAAGTATATCGACTGTTATAACCTTTCCAACGTCTATCGAACCGAGGTGATTGACCGTATTTCCCAAAGATTCACCCCTCAGGAATGCGAGACACTTGAGCGCTTTCTGCTTATAATCAGCCGTGAACTCATGCCCGAAGTAAAGGTGTTTTCGGAAGAAAAGGATCAGGATTTATAAAGCCGCCCATGGGGCGGCTTTTGCTGGCTGTATTACGGCTTTTGAGCTATTGACTCTCCCCTTAGAGGATAGATTAGGATAATATCAGGAGGTGGAAATATGCTGAAGATAGGCGAGTTTTCAAAGCTTTCCATGCTGACGGTAAAGGCGCTTAGATTTTATGAAAAGGAAGGCCTGCTGCTGCCGGCATATGTAGATGAATGGACCGGCTACCGTTTTTATGAGGCGAGCCAGCTTGAAACAGCAGCCGTGATAAAGGCTCTGAGGCAGCTGGATCTCAGCGTGGAAGAGATCAGGGCACATCTGGAAGGGGTGCCGCTCAAAGAGGCGCTTGGCGCCAAAAAGAAGGAGCTTCAGAAGAGAATGGCTGATATTTCGGCACGCATCTCCATAATAAACTATCTGATGGAGGAGAAAGAAATGAAGTATCAGGCGGTTATCAAAGAAATAGGCGAGACCATCGTATACAGTGAGGAGCGTGTGCTGGATAAATACAGCGATGTAAGCATGCTGGTCCTTGGGTCGGCCACCGAATGCCGCAGGCTCAACCCCGATATCGAATGCACAAAACCCGATTACGGTTTCTGCGAATATCTCGACGGCGAGCATAAGGACAGTGGCATGAGGGTGCGTTATTCCCAGGCTGTGACCAAAATGGGGATCGGAAACGATCGAATAACCTTCCGTGTTCTTCCTGCGACAAAGGCGATATGCATCTATCACAAGGGCGAGTATGATCGCCTTGGTGAGGCCTATGCCTATATTTATCGCTATGCTGCCGATAACGGATATGAAGTGGCGGGCTGCCACAGAGAATGCTATATCGACGGAATATGGAATAAGGAAAGTGCAGAGGATTGGCTTACCGAGATCCAGC
>JAFQVZ010000226.1 GCA_017407765.1 Clostridia bacterium
GCTCGTAGCTGTAGGATGTGTTTGTTTCACTCATATATTTTATATCCTCCGAAGATATCTTTTCTTTAAGCTTACTATATAATACACGATTTTCCCGATTTTGCATAGTACCCGCCCTGATTATCGCGGAAATTTACAATAATATTCATTGACAAAATCGAGCCTCTTCATTATTCTGTTATCATAATAAACAAAGGAAAGGATGAATGTCGTGACTGCAAGAGGCGATTCGCTGACCGAACGTTATGCTTCGAATGTCTTTGATGACAATGCCATGAGAACCTATCTTCCCGGGGATACCTACAAGCAACTTCGCAAGACCATAAGCGATGGACGTTCGCTCGACCCTTCTATTGCCGATGCAGTTGCCAACGGCATGAAGCGCTGGGCGCTCGACAAGGGCGCGACCCATTTCACCCACTGGTTCCAGCCCATGACCGGCTATACCGCCGAAAAACATGAAGCCTTTATCAATCCTCAGCCCGACGGAACAGTCATAATGTCATTCCCGGGCAAAGAGCTTGTAAAAGGCGAGGCCGATGCCTCTTCCTTCCCCTCCGGCGGCATGCGCGCTACCTTCGAGGCCCGAGGCTATACCGCGTGGGACTGCACTTCGCCCGCCTTTGTCAAAGACGGGACCCTCTGCATCCCCACCTGCTTCTGTTCCTTCAACGGCGATATTCTTGATAAAAAGACTCCTCTCCTCCGCTCGATGGAGGCTCTTTCGGCTCAGACCGTGCGCATCCTTCAGCTTTTCGGAGTTGAAGCCAAACGCGCCATCCCCATGACCGGCGCCGAGCAGGAATACTTCCTTATAAACCGCGAGCTCTACAACAAGCGCCACGACCTTATGCTCTGCGGCAGAACCCTTTTCGGCGCCCGCCCGGCCAAGGGCCAGGAGCTTTATGACCACTATTACGGCGCCATCAAGGATAATGTTGCCACCTTCATGCGTAAGGTCGACGAAGAGCTGTGGTCTCTCGGAGTCCCGGCCAAGACCGAGCATAACGAGGCCGCCCCCGGCCAGCACGAGCTCGCTCCGGTATATTCCACGGTCAATATAGCCTGCGATAACAATCAGCTGATTATGGAGACCCTTAAAAAGACGGCTCTGCGCAGCGGCCTTGTCTGCCTGCTGCACGAAAAACCCTTTGCCGGTGTCAGCGGATCGGGTAAGCACAACAACTGGTCGCTGAGCGTTGACGGGCGCAATCTGCTCAAGCAGGGCAAGACACCCGAAAATAACGCCCAGTTCCTGCTGTTCCTTTCGGCCTTCATCTGGGCTGTAGACGAATATGCCGAGCTGCTGCGTATGACAATAGCCTCGCCGGGCAATGACCACCGCCTCGGAGGACACGAAGCTCCGCCCTGCATCATCTCCATCTTCCTCGGCGAGCAGCTTACCGCCATCTTAAGCGATATTGAAAGAGATGTTGACTCTGACATCCATCGCGGAGGCAGCCTCCGCATCGGTGTAAATACTCTGCCTCCCCTGCCTCAGGATGTATCCGACCGCAACAGGACCTCGCCTATGGCCTACACCGGAAACAAGTTCGAATTCCGTATGCTGGGCTCGTCCATGAGCATTGCCGACTGCAATACGGTCACCAACCTTATCATGACCGATATTCTGAGCCGCATTGCCGATCGCCTTGAGGGCTGCAGCGATCTGTCCGCCAAAGTTCACGAGATCATCCGAGACATCATGCACGACCATAAGCGGATCATTTTCAATGGCAACAACTACAGCTCCGAATGGGTCGAGGAGGCATCCCGCCGCGGCCTTCCCAATATAGACAATTCGGTCGATGCCTTTGATGCCTTTATCGCCCCCAAAACAGTCGAACTGTTCGAACGCTTCGGCGTTCTTTCGCGCCGCGAGCTGGAGGCCCGCTACGACATCCACCACGAGGGTTATGTCAGCACCATCAATATCGAGGCCATGACCATGATCGAAATGGCAAAGCGTCAGATCCTGCCCGCCATAATCAAGTATAACCGCTTTGTTGCCGAATCGCTCAACGAGCTGAAAACAACGGGTCTTGATCTTGATACCAGCCTTGAGGCCGAAATGCTCAGGAGTGTTACCGAGGCAGGCTCCACCTTCCGTGCCAACCTTACACGGTTGGAAAAGTCGGTCGAAGAGGCACACTCGGAAGTTTTTGCCACCCCGAAAGAGC
>JAFQVZ010000227.1 GCA_017407765.1 Clostridia bacterium
GACGAGGAAGAGGAAGAAGACGAGGAATAATTTTTCCTGAGTCTTAATAACCCGACCCATCATAGGGGCACACCGTTTGGTGTGCCCCTTTTTGTATTTTGGATAACTTCACCTCATCCACCGCTAAAGCGGTCCCCCTTCCCCATCAAGGGGAAGGCAAAAAAGGCTTCCCCCTCCGTGGGGAAGCTGGCTGCGGAGCAGCCTGATGAGGGGTCGCGAAGCGCAGCTGCGGCAGTCGTATTTTTTTAACAGATAAAAAGGAGAAATAACAATGACAATAAACAACCAGAGAAAAGAAAACCTCCGAGAGACCCTCAAGGATCTCCTTAAGATCTCCTCACCCTCGGGCAAGGAACGCGTCATGTGCGAGCATATAAAGAAGATCGTCGAGCCCTATGCCGAAGAGGTCTTCTATGATAACTACGGCAACCTCATGGTAAAGGCAGGCGGCCAGGGCAAGAAGCTGATGCTCTGCGCCCACACCGACGAGCTGGGCTACTGGATCCGCAACATCGACAGTGATGGCTTCCTCATCGCCACCAAGGTCGGCGTTCCCGACAAGTGCGTCGAGGCCCGCGAGGTGCTGGTAAACGGCCATATCCCCGGCATCGTCGGCACCAAGGCCGCCCATCTGCAGACCCCCGAGGAGCGCCGCCAGCTGGTAAATCCCCGCGAGATATTCATCGACATCGGCGTGTCCTCCAAGGCCGAAGCCGAGGCCCTCGGCGTAAGGATCGGCAGCTATGCATCGCCCATGTATAACTATATGGAGCTTCAGAACCCCGACCTCATCTGCTGCCGCGCCCTTGACGACCGTGCGGGCTGCGCCCTGCTCATCGAGATCCTTAAGAACCTCGACAAGGCCGCCCTCAAGTGCGAGCTGTGGATGGTCTTCACCCTTCAGGAGGAGGTAGGCCTCAGAGGCGCCACCGCCGCCGTCAACTATCTCTGCCCCGAGCAGATGATCGCCATCGACACCGTCCCCTGTGCCGACACCCCGGGCATGAACTGGCGCCGCGACCTGCCCGTTCAGCTGGGCCACGGCTTCGTCCTCAGCATGTCGGAGGGCGCAGGCCCCATGAACTTCATCCATCCCGATATGGAAGAGAAGATCTTCGCCCTGCAGCAGAAATATGATATCCCCATGCAGCCCACCTCGGTCTGCGGTTTCTCGGCCTCCACCGACACCCTTGCCGGCTCGATGCAGGGCAGAGGCGTAGCCGGCGCCACCATGACCATCCCCAGAAGATATTCCCATTCTCCCGTCGAGCTGATGAACATCAACGACGCCATGGCTCTGATGGAGATGCTCGAGCATTTTATCACCGAGTAAGTGTAGGATCAAGGAGCCTTGGACGCGGGGAGCCGTTCTATAAGCCCTCTTTTGAAAGAGGGTGGCGCCGTTAGGCGACGGGTGATGGTGCGGCGAGACCTCTGAAAACCGCCATATCCCTCCATGCCCGATGGTTACGAAGTTAGGAAGAATGGAGGGAACGGATATTTTCAATAATATCTGCCGTTCCAATCCTCAGTCGGCACAAGGCCGACAGCTCCTTTCCCAAAGGAGCCTTGGACGTGAAGAGCCTAAGATACATCCTCCAATTCATTATGATAAAGGGTTGACCTTTTTGTGATAAAGGTATAAAATGTTTTACAGCTAATAATTTATAAGGGGGAGAGGTAACAATGGCTTTGCCTAAGTTCCTGCGTTTGCCTGTCTGCGATGACCCCGGCGTCATGGCGCAGCAGAAAAAGCTTTATCCCGCCGTCTTCATCGAACAGACCTCGGCCATGCTGCTGGGTCTCGTCAATGTAGCCGTAACGGGTACTATCTCCAGCGCCGCCCTTGCCGGTGTCGGCCAGGTAAACACTGTAAACAACGTAATCACCTACTTTTTCAGTAACTACGCCATGGGCGGCAACGTAATGGTCGCTCAGAACGTCGGCGCGGGCAACCCCACCGGCGTAAAGAAAAGCGCATCGCAGTCGCTGCTGCTGGGCATCATCCTCAGCGCTCTGCTGACCGTCGCCCTGTTCTTTGGCCGCGAGGCTCTGCTCTATGCCCTTTACGGCAGTGTAGAGGCCGACGTTATGGCCTATTCGCTGGAGTATTTCTCCATCATCATTTTCGCCACACCGCTGTGGGCCATCTATTACCAGTGCGTCGGTGTTTTCCGCTCGGCGGGCGACACAAAGATGCCCATGCAGGTCAGTATGCTGATGAATGCGGTAAATATCTGCCTCAGCGTGCTGTTCGTAATCGTCCTCGACATGGGCCCCAGAGGTGCAGGCTATTCGATGGTGTGCGCCGTAGGCACAGCCGCGACCGTCGGCCTTATCCGCATTATGAGCACAAACAGCAAGGTGTGCATCCGCGACGAGTTCTTTAAGTTCAGGCTTGAGAAAGACATCGTAAGCAAGACCCTGTCGGTCGGCATCCCCGCCGGCATCGAGAACATCATGTTCAACGGCGGCAAGGTCATCCTTCAGGTCTTCCTGTCCACGATGGGCACCGTCGCCATCTCGGCCTACTCGGTCACAAACTCCCTCATTTCGGTCACCCAGCTGCCTCTGATCTCCTATTCGGCCCTTATCGTCACCATGGTAGGCCAGGCAGCCGGCACCGGCTCGAAGGACCGCACCGCTTTTGTCGGCGGCCACATGCTGAGAACAGGCCGCTGGCTCGCCTGCGTCTCGATGATATGGAAGGTCGCCCTTTGCTACCCCATCGCATTCTGCTTCTCGCGTGATATGACGGTAGTTAACACCGCCATCATCATGTTTATGATCGAGACCGCATTCATGCCCTTCTGGGCCGATTCCTTCATGCTTCCCAACTGCTTCCGCGCCACCCGCGATGTCAAGATCACCCTCGTCGTCGGCTCTACCTCCATGTGGGTCGTCCGAGTCATGGGTGCATGGCTGCTGGGTGTCAAGCTGGGCATGCAGGGCAACGGACTTATTCTCGCCATGTGCATCGACTGGATCGTCAGATGTGCCTTCTTCACACCGCGCTTCAAGAGCGGCAAATGGATGCACAAGATGGAAGAGAGAAACCTTCAGAACGCATGATTTTTACAGAAGACCGCCTCCGGGCGGTCTTTTTTTAGGTAATAGGTAAGAGGGAATAGTGAATAGGTGAAGGTGTGTAGGGGCGATTCACGAATCGCCCGCCGTATTCAAGGCTCCTTTTGAAAGGAGCTGGCGCCCGTAGGGCGACTGAGGTTTGGCAACCCCGTTCTGACGGTTATCTTTGTGTTGCC
>JAFQVZ010000228.1 GCA_017407765.1 Clostridia bacterium
ATCTATCGCTTCACCAAGGGCGACACCGACCTTTCCATGCGCTTTGACCTGACAGTTCCTCTGGCAAAGTATGTTGCCCTCAACTATGGCAGCCTTTCCTTCCCCTTCCGCCGTTATCAGATCGGCAAGGTATATCGCGGCGAGCGTGCTCAGCGCGGCCGTTTCCGCGAGTTCTATCAGGCCGATATCGACATTATCGGCGATGGCGAACTTTAGGTTGTCAACGAGGCAGAGATCCCTGCAATCATCTATAATACATTCAAGGGTCTTGGCCTTTCGCGTTTCAAGATCCGCGTAAATAACCGCAAGCTCCTTTCCGGCTTCTTCCAGATGCTTGAGAGCAGCCTGCCTGCCCAGGATATGATGAGAGTCATTGACAAGCTGGATAAGATCGGCATCGATAAGGTAGCTGCCGAGCTGAGCGAGATGGGCGTGTCGGAGGCCGACATCGACCTTATCCGCGGCTTTATCACACGCGACGGTTCGATCGCCGAGATCCTTGAGGGTCTTGAGAGCTACAGAGGCAGAAACGAACTGTTTGATACAGGCCTTGACGAGCTTAAGACTGTAACGGCATACCTCGGCGACTTTGGTGTTCCCGAAGAGAACTTCGGCATTGATCTGACCATCGCACGCGGCCTCGACTATTACACAGGCACCGTATATGAAACAACAATGCTCGACCACCCCGAGATCGGTTCGGTCTGCTCGGGCGGCAGATATGACAACCTTGCCGAGTATTACACAAATAAGAAGCTGCCCGGCGTAGGTATCTCCATCGGCCTGACAAGACTTTTCTATATCCTTGATGAGAAGAAGTATATCAGCGAGGCAGCGGCGCCCTCCAGCGTAGATGTTCTGGTCCTGCCTATGACAGACGACCTGGCGCCTTCGGTCAATTTTGCACGCGTAATGCGTGAAAGAGGCCTCAAGGCACAGATCTATTATGAAAACAAGAAGTTCAAGGGCAAGATGGCGTACGCTGACAAGATCAAGGCACCCTATATCGCCATCCTCGGTGAGGACGAGATCGCTGAAGGCAAGGTGGCGCTCAAGAACATGAGAACAGGCGAACAGCTGACCTTTACATACGAGGATGCGGCCGAGGTCCTGGTCATGGCAGCAAGAGAGCGCAGCGAGAGAAAGATCATTGAGGTGCAGGGTGAATAATCTTAAGATCGATTCCATCGGCTTCGACCTTGACGGCACACTGTGGGACAGCCTCGAGCCGGTCATCTTCTCGTGGCAGGAAGCTGTCAGGGATCTTCCCGACATTCCCCGTGTTCCCACAAACGAAGAGGTCAAGGGCGTTATGGGCCTTCCTCCTCTGGGCATTGCCACAACTCTGTTTCCCTATCTTTCGGAGGAGAGGGCAATGGAGGTGTTCGATATCATGACAAAGGTCGAGATCGAGCATGTTGCCAAGGTGGGCGGCATCCTCTTTGAGGGCCTTGAAGAGACACTCCAGTATCTCTCGGGCAAGTATAAGCTCTATATCGTCAGCAACTGTCAGAAGGGATATATCGAAGCCTTTCTTGCATATCACAAGCTGGGCAAATATTTTGTCGACCATGAGAATGCCGAAAATACCGGTTTCTCCAAGGGAAAAAATATCCGCCTTGTTATGGAGCGCAATAATCTTGAGAACACCGTCTACGTAGGCGACACCATCGGCGACCAGAATGCCGCAAAAGAGGCAGATGTGCCGTTCATATTTGCGGGATATGGTTTTGGCAAAGCCGAAGCTCCCGAAAAGACCATAGGCAGCATCAGAGAGCTTTCGGATATATTCTAATAACACCTATATAAATAATATAATATAAAACGGAGGGAATAACTTATGAGTTACGTACAGGATCTTTCCCGTCTGGTGGAAAACAGAAAAGAAAAGACCCTTGAGATCAGCGACAAGGTATGGGGATATGCAGAATCCCGCTTCCAGGAGTTCCAGTCGGCTGCAGCCGAGTCGGAATATATGAAGGAGCTGGGCTTTAAGGTCACAATGGGCATCGGCGGCGAAGACACAGCCTTTGTTGCCGAATATGGCAGCGGCAAGCCTGTTATCGCTCTGCTGGGCGAGTATGATGCGCTCAGCGGCCTTTCGCAGGAGGCCGATGTGGCAGAGCATTGCCCCATCGTTCCCGGCAAGGACGGCCACGGCTGCGGACACAATCTGCTGGGTGCCGCTTCGATGGCGGCAGCGGCAGCGCTTAAGGATTATATGGAAGAGAAGGGCATTCCCGGCACCATCCGTTATTACGGCTGCCCCGCTGAGGAAAATGCCGGCGGCAAGGCATTCCTCGTACGCGAAGGCTGCTTTGACGACTGTGATATTGCAATCACATGGCATCCCGGCTGGAGCAACTCGGTAACTCAGACCGGCTCGCTGGCCAACTTCCGTGTATTCTATACATTCCATGGCCTGTCGGCTCACGCAGCAGGCTCGCCCCATCTGGGCCGTTCGGCTCTTGACGCGGTCGAGTGCATGAACGTCATGGTCAACTATCTGCGCGAGCACATGATCGACGAAGCACGTATCCACTATGCAGTTATCAACACAGGCGGCACGGCTCCCAACGTAGTCCAGTCGGAGGCACAGGTCCTTTATGCTATCCGCGCACCTAAGGTAACTCAGGTCAAGGAGCTGTTTGAACGCGTATCCAACTGCGCCAAGGGTGCGGCTCTGGGCACAGGTACAACAGTAGATATCGAGCAGGTCTCGGCATACTCTGATTATATTTCCACCGATGTCATTGCAGACCAGCTTCAGAAGCACATGGAAGAGATGCTTCCCATCGGCTATACCGAGGAAGAGATGGAATATGCAAAGAAGTTCCAGGAGGTCATCACAGACCTCGACCGCAAGAGCCTCAAGGAAGCTGCAAAGCGCGTTGGCGGCAAGGATGCAGCCAAGATCCTCGAGCAGCCTCTTTGGGACTTTATGACATATCCCACAGGCGGCAGCAAGGGCTCGACCGACGTTGGCGATGTAAGCTGGGTAGTTCCCACAGGTCAGTTCAGCGCTGTCACATGGGCTGCCGGCACACCCGGCCACGCATGGCAGGTCGTAGCACAGGGCAAGAGCCCCGTTGCGCATAAGGGCACATTGTTTGCAGCCAAGGTAATGGCGGCAACCGCTTATGACTTCCTGACAGATCCCGAGCTGGTAAAGAAGGCGAAGGAGAACTGGCTGGAGATCCTCGACGGCGAGACCTATCCCGGCGCTCTGCCCCCCGATGCAAAGCCTCATATCTGGTAATAGATAAATAAAAAAACCTCACTTCTTCGTGAAGTGAGGTTTTTTGCATTTAATGTTACGATCAGTCGAGGATCTTTACGCTCTCGATGACGGGCTGGGCCTCCGCGGGGATGGTGCCGTTGTTATCGACGGGCTGCGCATCTGCGCATATAGCGTCGACTACCTCGATGCCTTCGGTGACGATGCCGAAGGAGGCATAGGCGCCGTCAAGATGGGGAGCATCGGCATGGCAGATAAAGAACTGCGAAGAAGCGCTGTTGGGCAGCTTGCTGCGAGCCATAGAGATAACACCGCGTGTGTGCTTAAGATCGTTCTTGATGCCGTTCTGCTCGAACTCGCCGGTGATCTCGGTGTCGGAGCCGCCGCGGCCGGTGCCTTCGGGGCAGCCGCCCTGGATCATGAAGCCGGAGATGATGCGGTGGAAGGTGAGGCCGTCATAGAAGCCTTCGTTTGCCAGCTTTACAAAGTTTGCAACTGTGATGGGGGCAGTGTCGCCGTCCAGCTCAACGGTGATGGTGCCATAGTCCCTGACTGTGATCTCGGCGATATGCTTGCCGGTCAGGCGGGGCTCGTCGGTTTCAGGCGCGCCTGAGCTGCCGGAGGTAGAGGCCACATAGGCAAGACCGATTCCGATCAGCACGAAAACCGCACCGAAAATGAAAATAAGTTTTTTTGTTGATGAAGTCATTGTTTTTCTTCCTTTCGAGTTTTGCCCGATGAACAGGCTATATAAGAATAACACAAATTGTGTAAATTGTGCAGAGGGAATATTCTGAAAATAATGTTAACTGGCGCAAAAGTTCGCGAAATGGGCGAAAAGACAAAAAAATAACCCGATAATCGGCAAAATAGCCAACTTCGGGAGAAACAGTGTGACAAAATATTACGGATACAACATTGACGGATTGAAAAGTGAGTGGTATAATAGTAAACTGCATTGGAGTATGGACACTTTTTCAAAGTCACAGTGATAATGTAACAGAAAAAAGGTTCGATTTCAATAGAAAAATCAAGAAAATCCTCTGTGAAAGCCAAAGATCAGACAACGAGGTCGGGTGTATCACAGAGTGAGCAAAAGCCGCATGCGGCATTTGCATAGTGGACAATCAGCAATAACATAGAAGAGTTACCCCGGCGGTATCAAGAGGCTGATACCAGAATGAAGAATGGAGTGAAACTGATCATGAAGGACATGCGCTGCGGAAGAAAGATCCGCAAAAGCTTTTCCAGGGTCGATGAAGTCCTGGAGATGCCCAATCTCATCGAGATCCAGAAGAAATCCTACAAATGGTTCCTCGACGAGGGCCTGAGAGAGGTTTTCAAGGATGTTGGAACGATCACAGACTATTCCGGCAATCTTGAGCTCACCTTCCTCGATTTCAAAATTGAAGACAAACCCAAGTACACCATTGCCGAGTGCAAGGAAAGAGATGCTACGTACTCTGCTCCCCTCAAGGTCAGAATGAGACTCCGCAACAAGGAGACTGAGGAGATCAAGGAGCAGGAGATCTTCATGGGCGACTTCCAGCTCATGACAGAGAGCGGCACCTTTATCATCAACGGTGCTGAGCGTGCCATCGTATCTCAGCTCGTTCGTTCTCCCGGCATGTACTACAGCCTCGCAACAACAGATAAGGGCGGTTCCTCCTACCAGTGCACAGTCATCCCCTACAGAGGCGCATGGCTCGAGTATGAGACCGACATCAATGATGTATTCTATGTCCGTATCGACAAGAACAGAAAGATTCCCATCACATCCCTCATCCGCGCTCTGGGCGTAGGCACAGACGCCGAGATCAAGAGCCTGTTCGGCGACGAGGAGCTGATCCTCGCAACACTTGAGAAGGATAAGGATGTAAAGAGCCCCAACGAGGCTCTTATCGAGATCTATAAGAAGCTCCGTCCCGGCGAGCCTCCCACGATCGACAGCGCAAAGACACACATCAATAACCTCTTCTTTGATCCCAAGAGATATGACCTTTCGGCAGTCGGCCGTTATAAGTTCAACAAGAAGATGGCTATTTCCAAGAGACTTGTCGGCAGAAAGCTTGCAAGCGAGATCACCGATGCAGTAAGCGGCGAGAAGCAGCCTCAGATCATCTCCGACCCCATGACAGGCGAGATCCTGGCTATGGGCGGCGAGGTCCTCACAAGAGAAAAGGCCGAGATGCTCGAGCGCCGCGGCGTCAACGAGGCATTCGTCGATGTCGAAGGCAAGGCCGTCAAGGTTTTTGCAAACGGCATGGTATGGCTCCATGACTTCGTAGACTGCAAGGAAGAAGACCTTGGCGTTCTCGAGAGAGTTCGCTTCAGCGTCCTCAGAGATCTGATGGATAAGTATCAGGGCGAAGAGCTGCTTGATAAGATCAAGGAAAACCGCCTTGAACTGACACCTAACCACATCATCCCCGATGATATCCTGGCATCGATCAACTATCTGCTCTGCCTGTTCAACGGCGTGGGCACATTCGACGATATCGACCACCTCGGCAACCGTCGTCTGCGCTGCGTAGGCGAGCTGCTGCAGAACCAGTTCCGCATCGGCTTCAGCCGTATGGAGCGCGTCATCCGCGAGAGAATGACAAACCAGGATCTGGACATCGTAACACCCCAGTCTCTCGTAAATATCCGTCCCGTAACAGCTGCCATCAAGGAGTTCTTCGGCTCCTCGCCCCTCAGCCAGTTCATGGACCAGAACAATCCTCTGTCCGAGCTGACACATAAGCGCCGTATTTCGGCTCTGGGCCCCGGCGGTCTGTCGAGAGACCGTGCATCCTTCGAAGTTCGAGACGTACACTACAGCCACTATGGCCGTCTGTGCCCCATCGAGACTCCTGAAGGACCCAACATCGGCCTGATCTCCTATCTGGCAACTTATGCCAAGATCAACGATTACGGCTTCATCGAGGCTCCCTACAGAGTCGTCGATAAGGAAACCGGCCGTGTCACAGACGAAGTTCGTTATATGACAGCCGATGTCGAGGATGAATACACGATCGCTCAGGCCAACGAGCCTCTGGACGAGAACCACTGCATTATCGCAGAGCGAGTAACCTGCCGCCGCCGCGAGGAGATCATCGAGGTAGACAGATCTCAGATCGACCTCATCGACGTATCTCCCAAGATGATGGTATCGGTAGCTACCGCATTCATCCCCTTCCTTGAAAACGACGACGCCAACCGTGCGCTGATGGGCGCGAACATGCAGCGCCAGGCAGTTCCTCTGCTCAGAACAGAGGCTCCCTTCGTAGCCACCGGTATGGAGTATAAGGCAGCAGTCGACTCGGGCACAGTTCCTCTGGCTCTCGAGGGCGGTGTTGTCACAGGTGTTTCGGCCGATGAGATCACCATCAAGTATGACACTCTCGGCACAAAGACACACAAGCTTATCAAGTTCACACGTTCCAACCAGAGCACATGCATCAACCAGCGTCCCATTGTAGACGTTGGCGATAGAGTTGAGAAGGACGACGTCATTGCTGACGGTCCCTCCACCTCCAACGGCGAGGTCTCCCTCGGCAGAAATGCTCTGATCGGCTTCATGAACTGGGAAGGCTATAACTACGAGGACGCCGTTCTTCTGAACGAACGCCTTGTAAGAGAAGATATCTACACCTCGATCAACATCGAGGAGTATGAGACCGAATCGAGAGATACCAAGCTCGGACCTGAGGAGATCACAAGAGATATCCCCAATGTCGGTGAAGAGGCCCTTAAGGACCTTGACGAGCGCGGCATCATCCGTATCGGCGCCGAGGTACATCCCGGCGATATCCTTGTCGGTAAGGTAACACCCAAGGGTGAGACCGAGCTGACAGCAGAAGAGCGCCTGCTCCGCGCCATCTTCGGCGAGAAGGCACGCGAGGTAAGAGACACATCTCTGCGCGTACCTCACGGCGGCGGCGGCACCATCGTCGACGTTAAGGTCTTCACAAGAGCCAACGCTGATGAGATGCCTCCCGGAGTAAATATGGTCGTTCGCTGCTATATCATCCAGAAGAGAAAGATCTCGGTCGGCGACAAGATGGCCGGTCGTCACGGCAACAAGGGTGTCGTATCCCGCATCCTGCCTCAGGAAGATATGCCCTTCCTGCCCGACGGTCGTCCCCTCGACATCGTCCTTAACCCCCTCGGCGTACCTTCCCGAATGAACATCGGTCAGGTCCTCGAGGTACATCTGGCCCGCGCAGCACAGGCCCTCGGCCTCTATGTCGCAACCCCCGTCTTTGACGGCGCAAAGGAGAGCGACATCCGCGAGCTGCTGACACAGGCAGGCCTCAGCCCCGACGGCAAGACCGTCCTCTATGACGGCAGAACAGGCCAGCCCTTCGATAACCCCGTAACCGTTGGTTACATGTATTACCTCAAGCTCCATCACCTGGTCGACGATAAGATCCATGCAAGAAGCACAGGTCCTTACTCGCTGGTAACACAGCAGCCTCTGGGCGGTAAGGCTCAGTTCGGCGGTCAGCGCTTCGGTGAGATGGAAGTTTGGGCACTGGAAGCTTACGGCGCAGCTTACACCCTGCAGGAGATCCTCACAGTCAAGTCCGACGATATCGTTGGCCGTGTAAAGACATACGAGGCTATCGTAAAGGGTTACAACGTTCCCAAGCCCGGTGTTCCCGAGTCCTTCAAGGTACTTGTCAAGGAACTCCAGTCGCTGGGTCTTGATATCCGCGTTCTCGATAAGAACAACGAGGAGATCGACCTGATCGACGACGAGGATGACACATACGAGCACGCAGTCAAGGGCGAGTCTTTCAGAGATGAAAACGAGACCTATAAGGCTGATGCAGGCGAGTTCGTAAAGGCCGGCTTTGCCATCGAAGATGAGCAGGGCGAGGCTATCGAAGATATCGCCTTCGAAGACGAGAGCATGGATTTTGATGCCGACAACTTCGAAAATGAAAGCTATCCCGAATACGATATGTGATGAAGGGAGATAATTAATAATTATGGCTTACAAAACATTTGAAGCGATAAAGATCAGTCTGGCTTCTCCCGACAAGATCAGAGAATGGTCTTTCGGCGAGGTAGAAAAGCCCGAGACCATCAACTACCGCACACTCAAGCCCGAAAGAGCAGGTCTTTACTGCGAACGCATCTTTGGACCCACAAAGGACTGGGAGTGCCACTGCGGTAAGTATAAGAAGGTAGCCTATAAGGGCAAGGTCTGCGAAAGATGCGGCGTTGAAGTAACCAAGTCCAAGGTAAGACGCGAGCGTATGGGCCACATCGAGCTGGCTGCTCCCGTTTCCCACATCTGGTACTTCAAGGGCATCCCCTCGAGAATGGGTCTGATCCTCGAGATCTCCCCCAAGGTCCTCGAGAAGGTCCTGTACTTTGCAGCATATATCGTCACCGATCCCGGTGATACCCCCCTCTCCAAGAAGCAGATCCTCACCGAATCCGAATACAGAGATATGAAGGAAAAGTATGAGGATGACTTCAAGGCCGAGATGGGCGCCGAAGCTATCAAGAAGCTGCTGGCTGAAATCAATCTCGAAGAGCTCTCCGAGCAGCTGAGAGAGGATATGAGAAAGGCAAGCGGCCAGAAGAAGCTCAAGATCAGTAAGCGCCTCGAGGTCGTAGAGGCCTTCAGACAGTCGGGCAACCGTCCCGAGTGGATGATCCTCGATGTAGTTCCCGTTCTGCCCCCCGATCTGAGACCTATGGTCCAGCTGGACGGCGGCCGTTTCGCTACATCCGACCTTAACGAGCTCTACAGAAGAGTTATCAACAGAAACAACCGTCTGCAGAAGCTGCTGACACAGCATGCTCCCGACATCATCGTAAACAACGAGAAGCGCATGCTGCAGGAGGCTGTTGACGCTCTTATCGAGAACGGCAAGCGCGGCCGTCCCGTAACAGGCCCCAACAACCGTGCCCTCAAGTCGCTTTCCGACTTCCTCAAGGGCAAGCAGGGCCGCTTCCGTCAGAACCTGCTGGGTAAGCGAGTCGACTATTCCGGCCGTTCGGTTATCGTCGTAGGTCCCGAACTGAAGATGTATCAGTGCGGTCTGCCCAAGGAGATGGCTCTCGAGCTCTTCAAGCCCTTCGTTATGAAGAAGCTGGTCGAAGACGGCACAGCCAATAACGTAAAGAGCGCCAAGAAGATGGTCGAGAAGGCCAAGGTAGAGGTTTGGGATGCTCTTGAGCATGTTATCAAGGATCACCCCGTAATGCTCAACCGTGCGCCCACATTGCACCGCCTTGGTATCCAGGCATTCGAGCCCATCCTTGTAGAGGGCCGTGCCATCAAGCTGCACCCCCTGGTATGTACCGCCTTCAACGCCGACTTTGACGGCGACCAGATGGCTGTTCACGTACCTCTGTCTGCCGAGGCTCAGGCCGAGGCAAGACTGCTGATGCTTTCGGCAAACAACCTCCTGAAGCCTCAGGACGGTTCGCCCGTAGCAGTCCCCAACCAGGACATCGTCCTTGGTGTTTACTATATGACCATCGACCGCGAAGAGGCCGGCACAGGCAAGGTCTTCTCCAGCGTAGATGAAGCCATGATGGCTTATGACGCCGGTATCGTTGGCATCCACTCTCCCATCAAGGTCAGGATCGAGAGAGAAGTCAACGGCGTTATGGAACACAGGATCGTCGACGCAACAGTCGGCCGCCTGATCTTCAACGAGCCTATCCCTCAGGATCTCGGCTTTGTTGACAGAAGTGATCCCGACCACCTGCTTGACCTGGAAGTCACCTTCACAACAGGCAAGAAGGAGCTCGGAAAGATCATCACAGCCTGCATCAAGAAGCACGGCTTTGCAGTTACCGCAGAAGTCCTCGACAAGATCAAGGAGCTGGGTTACAGATATTCGACACGCGGCGCTCTGACCGTTTCGGCAGCCGATATGTCGATCCCTGAAGCAAAGTACACACTTGTTGCGGCAACAGAGAAGCGCGTTGCTCAGATCGAGAAGATGTTCAAGCGCGGTATGCTTACCGACGAAGAGCGTTATCTCAAGGTCATCAAGGAGTGGGAGCAGACAACAAAGGATGTTACCACCGCAATGATCGACAACCTCGACCGCTTCAATCCTATCTTCATGATGTCGACTTCGGGTGCTCGAGGCTCGACAAACCAGATTCGTCAGCTGGCAGGTATGCGAGGCCTGATGGCCAATACAGCCGGTAAGACCATCGAGCTGCCTATCAAGGCTAACTTCCGTGAGGGTCTGTCGGTACTTGAGTACTTCATTTCCTCGCGAGGCGCCCGTAAGGGTCTGGCCGATACCGCTCTGCGTACAGCTGACTCGGGTTACCTGACAAGACGTCTCGTCGACGTTTCGCAGGAAGTCATCATCCGTCAGGATGACTGCGGCACCGAGGACGGTATCTGGATCTATGAGATCAAGGAAGGCAATGCTGTTATCGAGCCCTTTGCAGACCGTATCATCGGCAGATATCCTGTTGGTGACGTTCTTCATCCCGAAACAGGCGAGGTCATTGTTCCCAAGGGCCGCCTGATGGATGATACCGACGCTAAGAAGATCATCGCTGCAGGCATCGATAAGGTATATATCCGCAGCGTCCTCAAGTGCCGTGCAAAGTACGGTATCTGCGCTAAGTGCTATGGCTCCAACCTTGCTTCCGACGAGGCTATCGGCATCGGCGAGGCAGTTGGTATCATCGCTGCTCAGTCGATCGGCGAGCCCGGTACACAGCTCACCATGCGTACCTTCCACACCGGCGGTATCGCCGGCGGCGATATCACTCAGGGTCTTCCCCGAGTTGAAGAGCTGTTTGAGGCACGTAAGCCCAAGAAGGCTGCTACCCTGGTCGAGATCAGCGGTACAGTCAAGATCGAGGAAGGCAAGCGCGGCGCCATCCGCAACGTCATCGTAACCGATGATCAGAATGGCGACACCAAGACCTATCCCATCGCTGCAAGCATCCCCCTCAAGGTCAAGGCCGGCGACTTTGTAACAAAGGGCCAGGAGCTGACCGAGGGTGCATTCAATCCTCACGACGTTCTCAGAACAAGAAACGTTGCTGCCGTTCACGATTACCTCATCCAGGAGGTACAGAAGGTTTACCGTCAGCAGGGCGTTGATATCAACGACCGCCACATCGAGGTTATCGTCCGTCAGATGATGCGCAAGGTTCGCGTAGAGTCTTCGGGTGACACCGACCTTCTGCCCGGCTCGGCAATCGACTTCTTCGAGTTCGAGAAGGCAAACGAGGAGCTGGCTGCAAAGGCTGAGACAATGGGCCTTGAAATGGAGCCTGCAGTTTGCTCGCCCATCCTTATGGGTATCACAAAGGCCTCGCTGGCAACCGACAGCTTCCTTTCGGCCGCTTCCTTCCAGGAGACAAACAAGGTCCTGACCGAAGCAGCCATCAAGGGCAAGGTCGATCCTCTGCTTGGTCTTAAGGAAAACGTTATCATCGGTAAGCTGATCCCCGCCGGCAGCGGTGTTTCCGAATATAACGAAATTTCTTACGAAGAAGTTGAAAATATAGTTGACTAACGGCTCATCTTGTAGTATACTCAAGAAGTTGCAGGCGTAATGGAGGGAAATTATGCTTTCAGAGCTTGCAGACAGCCGCAAGGTAACTGGCATAAAGCAGACCAAGCGTGCTGTTGTTAACGGAACCGCAGTCAGAGTATATATAGCCGAAGACGCAGAGATGCGTCTTCGGCTAGAGCTTTGTGAACTTTGCGACAGGCACGAAATTCCTGTCACAGAGGTCGAAAGCATGGAAAAGCTCGGACACGCCTGCGGTATAAATATCGGCGCATCCTCGGCAGCGCTGCTGAGAGGATAACGAGGCTTTTACGGGCAATGCCCGTTCAATATAATAAAAGCAATAAAATATTGAAAAAAGGAGGAAGAAACCAATGCCTACATTTAACCAGCTTGTCAGAAAGGGCAGAGAAACAACGGTCTATAAGTCGACAGCACCCGCTCTCCAGAAGGGCTACAACACAAAGAAGAAGACACAGATCGATCTCTCGTCTCCCCAGAAGAGAGGCGTATGCACAACTGTCAAGACAATGACTCCCAAGAAGCCTAACTCGGCTCTGAGAAAGGTAGCTCGTGTTAAGCTGACCAACGGCATGGAAGTTTGGGGCTATATCCCCGGCGTAGGTCACAACCTGCAGGAGCACTCGGTCGTTATGGTAAGAGGCGGACGTGTAAAGGATCTCCCCGGCGTTCGTTACCACATCATCCGCGGCACACTCGATACACAGGGTGTTAATGGCCGTATGCAGTCGCGCTCCAAGTACGGCGCAAAGCGTCCTAAGGCTGGCAAGAAGTAATTGAATCTTCGCCAAAAAGCTATTTTATCAATTAAAACAACTTTAAGGTAGAAAAGAACAGTCGCAAAGCAGACGCTTTGATCGACGTTTATATATAATATATTTTATATGTAAACGGATCATGGCGCTGACAGAAGCAAGATTACTTTTGAGTACCTATGAAATCATTTCTATGAAGGAGGGAAGCAAAGTGCCCAGAAGAGGTAATGTACCCGTAAGGGAAGTTCTTCCGGATCCGCTTTACAACTCGAAGCTTGTTACCAAGCTCATCAACAACATCATGCTCGACGGTAAGAAGGGTGTAGCCCAGAAGATCGTTTACGATGCATTCGAAATTGTAAAAGAGAAGACCCAGAGAGATCCTGCCGAAGTATTCGAGCAGGCCATGGAAGCTGTAATGCCCGCACTCGAGATCAAGGCTCGCCGTGTTGGTGGTGCAACATACCAGGTTCCCATGGAAGTTAGACCCGAGAGACGTCAGACACTCGGCCTCCGTTGGATCACAACATACTCGAGATCCAGAAACGAGAGAACAATGAAGGAGCGCCTCGCAGGCGAGATCCTCGACGCTATCAACGGTGCTGGTGGCTCCGTTAAGAAGCGTGAAGACACACACAAGATGGCTGAAGCTAATAAGGCTTTCGCACATTTCCGTTGGTAATCTGCCAATACCGCTGAAAGGAGAACGCAAATGCCCAGACAGTATCCTCTGGAACTGACAAGAAATATCGGCATCATGGCTCACATCGACGCCGGTAAGACAACAACAACTGAGCGTATCCTGTTCTACACCGGTAAGAGCCATAAGATCGGCGAGACTCACGACGGCACTGCAACCATGGACTTCATGGCTCAGGAGCAGGAGAGAGGTATCACCATCACATCGGCTGCTACAACCTGTGCCTGGAAGGGCCACAGACTGAACATCATCGACACACCGGGCCACGTTGACTTCACAGTTGAAGTTGAGCGTTCCCTGCGTGTACTCGACGGTTCTGTAACAGTTCTGTGCGCTAAGGGCGGTGTTGAGCCTCAGTCTGAGACCGTATGGCGTCAGGCTGACAAGTACAGCGTACCCAGAATGGCTTACGTTAACAAGATGGACATCATGGGCGCCAACTTCTATAATGTTGTCGACATGATGAAGGACAGACTTAAGTGTAATGCTGTTCCCATCCAGCTGCCTATCGGCGCAGAAGAGACCTTCAAGGGCCTCATCGACCTCGTCGAGATGAAGGCATATATCTACAATGACAACCAGGGCCAGGATATCTCTGTTACAGAGATCCCCGAGGACATGGTTGATCAGGCTGAAGAGTACCGCACAAACCTGCTCGAAGCAGTTTCCGAGTTCGACGAGGAGCTCATGATGGCTTACCTCGAAGGCGAGGAGATCTCCGAGGAGAGCATCAAGAAGGCTATCCGCGCTGCTACACTGGCAGTTAAGATGGTTCCCGTATGCTGCGGCACATCTTACAGAAACAAGGGTGTTCAGAAGCTGCTCGACGCTATCATCGAGTACATGCCTTCTCCCCTTGACAGAAAGTCCATCGACGGCGTTATCCCCGGCACAGGCGAAGAGTCCTGCCGTCACGCATCCGACGATGAGCCTTTCTCCGCTCTGGCATTCAAGATCATGACAGACCCCTATGTCGGTAAGCTCTGCTTCTTCAGAGTATACTCCGGCACAGTAACTGCTGGTACAGCAGTTCTCAACTCCACAAAGGGTAAGAGAGAGCGTATCGGCCGCATCCTGCTCATGCATGCCAACCATAGAGAAGACCTCGAGGTCGCTTACTCGGGCGACATCGCTGCAGCAGTTGGTGTTAAGGACACAACAACCGGCGACACACTCTGCGACGAGAAGAACCCCATCATCCTCGAGACAATGGAATTCCCCGAGCCCGTTATCCGCGTAGCTATCGAGCCCAAGACCAAGGCTGGTCAGGAGAAGATGGGTATCGCGCTGATGAAGCTGGCCGAGGAAGACCCCACATTCAAGACCTACACCGACGAAGAGACAGGTCAGACCATCATCGCCGGCATGGGCGAGCTTCACCTCGAGATCATCGTAGACAGACTGCTGCGTGAGTTCAAGGTCGAGGCTAACGTAGGTGCACCTCAGGTTGCCTACAGAGAGACCATCCGTAAGAGCGCTGACGTTGATCAGAAGTATGCTCGTCAGTCGGGTGGTAAGGGCCAGTATGGTCACGTTAAGATCATCCTCGAGCCCAACGAGTCCGGTAAGGGCTACGAGTTCATCAACAAGACAGTTGGCGGCTCGATTCCCAAGGAGTATATCCCTGCTGTTGACGCTGGTATCCAGGGTGCAATGCAGAACGGTATCCTCGCCGGCTACCCCGTAGTTGACTGCAAGGTAACACTGTATGATGGATCCTATCACGAAGTCGACTCTTCCGAAATGGCATTTAAGATCGCCGGTTCTATGGCGTTCAAGGAAGCTATGAAGAAGGCTGACCCCGTTCTGATGGAGCCCATGATGAAGGTCGTTGTTATCGTTCCCGAAGAGTACATGGGCGACGTTATCGGTGACCTCAGCTCCCGCCGTGGCCAGATCCAGGGCATGGAAGCTCGCAGCGGTGCTCAGCAGATCAACGCTTTCGTACCCCTCTCCGAGATGTTCGGTTACGCTACAGACATGCGTTCCGCTACACAGGGCAGAGGCCAGTACACAATGGAACCCAGCCACTACAGCGAAGTTCCCAAGAATATCGCAGAAAAGTTGACCGAGAAGCGCTAATTTTAGCGCTTTCCGGCCAAATTATAGTTGCTTTTTTCCGCATAATCAGTTAGAATTGATATGGTACATCCATTTCAGTAACAATTATTGATTTGCTATCAAAGAATTTAGGAGGAAAGACCAATGGCTAAGGCAAAATTTGAAAGAACCAAGCCCCATGTCAACATCGGTACAGTAGGCCACGTTGACCATGGTAAGACAACACTGACAGCTGCTATCACAAAGTTCCTGGCTCTCCAGGGCAAGGCTGAGATGCAGGACTACTCCGCTATCGACAAGGCTCCCGAAGAGAGAGAGCGCGGTATCACAATCAACACAGCTCACGTTGAGTACGAGACAGAAGCTCGTCACTA
>JAFQVZ010000229.1 GCA_017407765.1 Clostridia bacterium
GAGGTGACGATAAAAGGAGATTTATTTATGACCGTGATGAAATCTACTTATCCTTTTTAGTGGAGCGATATTTTTTGAGATTAACAAAAAAGGCTGCGATCCAGACAATGGCGCAGATAAGAGTAAGCCAGTCAAATGTCTTATTAACAATGTCAGTAATAGATTTTATAGTCCAAATAATTGCAGATATTCCGCATAGGATCACTACTAAACCATTTGAAGATTTCATAGAAACACCTCTGTAATTAAATCACAAGTTATCTTTTTAACTTTATTTTAGCATACTTATTTATCTTTATCAATATATGATAAAACGATAAAGTGAGAAGCGTAATAAAGCCATTATTGACAAAAAGAATAATAAAGTTTATAATAAACCCAAATAGCGTTGATGAGGAGTAGTATTCCCGCACAGGATGCAAAGAGAGGGCGCGGTTTGGTGCGAGCGCTCGTGAGGGTGGGGAAGAAGGTCGCCTCGGAGCTGCAGGGCCGAAAGGTTACATGTAAGTCCTGCCGTATGGCTGCGTTAGAGCCTAAGGGGTCAAGGAGCCCCGGAGTGCGTGCGAATATCGCGCGAATATGGGTGGTACCGCGGATTTTATCGATTCGTCCCGTAGCAGAAGTTTCTGCTGCGGGATTTTTTTGTTCCCCGTAAAATCCAAAGATTTTGCGGGGGCCCCTTCAAAATCAATAGATTTTCGGCAAATGAATTGCCCGAAAATCGTACGCCGGACTGCCGGCACGGCCCAGAAGGGCCGTGAGGGGATCATTCATAATTCCAATGCAAAACGAATGCCTCATATATCCAATAATCTGAAAAGGAGAAAGAAAACATGAGCGAAAGACATGAACTGCCCAAAACTTATGACCCTCATTCCACCGAGGATGCGCTTTATAAGTTCTGGGAAGAAAACGGCTTCTTCCATGCCGAAGTAGACGAAAACAAGACTCCCTACACCATCATGCTGCCCCCTCCCAATGTAACGGGCCAGCTTCACATGGGCCACGCATTTGACAACACACTGCAGGATATCCTCATCCGCACAAAGCGTATGCAGGGCTATGCAGCTCTCTGGATGCCCGGCACCGACCATGCCGGCCTCGCAACACAGATCAAGGTCGAAGAGATCCTTCGCGAGAAGGGCGAGACACGCTTCGACTATGGCCGCGAGAAGTTCCTCGAGCTGTGCTGGCAGTGGAAGGAGCAGTATGGCTCCCGCATCCTCAACCAGCTCCGCAAGCTGGGCTCCTCCTGCGACTGGGACCGCCTGCGCTTCACATATGACGAAGGCATGCGCGACGCAGTCGACGAGGTTTTTGTCAACCTCTACAATAAGGGCCTTATCTATAAGGGCTACCGCAGCGTTAACTGGTGCCCCCACTGCACAACAGCTCTGTCCGATGTCGAGGTAGAGTATGAAGAGCAGCCCGGCCACCTCTGGCACGTACGTTACCCCATCGAGGGCATGGAAGGTGAATATATCGTTATTGCCACAACACGTCCCGAAACAATGATGGGCGACAGCGGCATCGCCGTACATCCCGAGGACGAGCGTTATCAGCACCTCATCGGCAAGAACGCCATCCTCCCCCTGATGAACCGCCCCATTCCCATCTTCCCCGACGATTACGTCGAGCGCGAGTTCGGCACAGGCTGCGTCAAGGTCACACCCTGCCACGACCCCAACGACTTCGAGATGGGCAAGCGCCACGACCTCGAGTTCATCAACATCTTCAATAACGACGCAACAGTCAACGAAAACGGCGGCGAGTTCTGCGGCATGACACGCGAGGCCGCAAGAAAGGCCGTTGTCAAGGCCCTTGAAGAGCAGGGCTACCTCGTCAAGACCGAGGATTATAAGCACAACGTCGGCACCTGCCAGCGCTGCCATACAAACGTCGAGTCGATGGCTTCGACACAGTGGTTCGTAAAGATGGGCCCCCTGGCCGAGCCTGCTATCGAAGTCGTTAAGAATGGCGAAGTCAAGTTCGTTCCCGAGCGCTTCTCCAAGATCTATATGAACTGGATGGAGAATATCCACGACTGGTGTATCTCCCGTCAGATCTGGTGGGGCCACCGCATCCCCGCATACTACTGCGAGAAGTGCGGCCATATGGTAGTTAAGAAGGGCGGCGCTCCCGCAGTCTGCGAAAAGTGCGGACACGAGCACTTCCGTCAGGAAGAGGATGCCCTCGACACATGGTTCAGCTCGGCTCTGTGGCCCTTCGCAACACTGGGCTGGCCCGAAAAGACAAAGGAGCTTGAATATTTCTATCCCACAAACGTTCTCGTAACCGGCTATGACATCATCTTCTTCTGGGTAGCCAGAATGATCTTCTCCGGTATGGAGCACATGAACAAGAAGCCCTTCTCCGATGTCTTTATCCACGGCATCATCCGCGACAATCAGGGCAGAAAGATGTCCAAGTCGCTGGGCAACGGCGTTGATCCCCTCGAGATCATCAACCAGTACGGCGCCGACGCTCTGCGCTTCACACTGGTAACCGGCATCGGCCCCGGCAACGACGCACGTTTCTACACCGAGCGCGTCGAGGCCAACCGCAACTTTGCAAACAAGATCTGGAACGCATCCCGTTTCGTTATGATGAACCTCACAGTCAACGAGAACAAGCTGCCCGACGAGCTGACCCTCGAGGACAAGTGGATCCTCACAAAGTACAACGAGGTCGTAAAGTCGGTCACCGAGAATATCGATAAGTACGAGCTGGGCATCGCTGCCGACAAGCTCTACAGCTTCATCTGGGACGATTTCTGCGACTGGTTCATCGAGCTGTCCAAGATCCGTCTGAACGATAAGGAAAACGTAAAGGCCAACGAGAACGCCCAGCGCGTCCTCATCCACGTCCTGTCGGGCACAATGCAGCTGCTGCATCCCTTCATGCCCTTCATCACCGAGTCGGTATGGCAGGCTCTGCCTCACGAGGGCAAGTCGGTCATGGTATCCGAGTGGCCCAAGTATAACGAGGCTCTTGTATTTGAGGAAGAGGCCCGTCAGATGGAGCAGGTCATGGAGGTCATCCGTGCCATCCGTAACCGCCGCGCCGAGATGAATGTTCCCCCCTCGAAGAAGGCCGAGCTCATCATCAACTCCGAGAAGCTCGATATGTTTGCTCAGGCCGAGCTCTTCTTCAAGAAGCTGGCCTATGCTTCCGACGTAAAGGTCACAGCCGAAACACCCAGTGATGCCTCCAAGATGGTATCGGTAGTTACATCGGCTGCCACAGTATTTATGCCCATGAGCGACCTGATCGACTTCGAGAAGGAGCTCCAGCGCCTCAACAAGGAAAAGGACAACGTCCTTTCGCAGATCGCCCGCATCGAGGGCAAGCTCTCGAACCCCGGATTTGTAGCCAAGGCTCCCGAGGCAGTCGTTTCGGCCGAGCGTCAGAAGCTCGAAGGCCTTAAGGAACACCTCAGCAAGCTCGAAGAAAGCATCGGTAACCTGAGATGACATACGACGAGGCGCTTAACTGGATCCATGGCGCCACGCGTATAGGCGCCCGTGACGGCTTTGCCCGTATTGAGAGAGTGCTTGAGCTTGCAGGCGACCCTCACAAGAGGCTTAAGTTCGTCCATGTTGCCGGCACAAACGGCAAAGGCTCGACGGCTACAATGACAGCCAACATCCTGACAAGGGCAGGCTATAAGACAGGCCTTTTCATCTCGCCCTATGTCGTCGATTTCCGCGAACGCATCCAGCTGTGCGGTCAGCTCATCCCCAGGGACGAGCTGGCCTCGGCTGTCGAGACCCTCAAGCCTGTTTTCGAGCAGGTCAAGGCCGAGATAGCCGAATGCACCGAGTTTGAGGTGGTCACCGTTATTGGACTTTGGTGGTTTGCAAAGATGGGCTGCGACTTTGTTGTGCTCGAGTGCGGCATCGGCGGCCTGAATGACAAGACCAATGTCATCCCCAGCCCCGAGGTCGCGGCTATCGCATCCATTTCCTTCGACCATGTTGCCATCCTTGGCAGCACTCTCCGCGAGATCGCATCTCAGAAGGCCGGCATCATCAAGCCCGGCTGCTCGGCCGCCCTTTACTGCGACCTGACCGACGAGGCTCTCGCGGCCATCATGGAAAGGTGCAGCGAGGCGGGAGTCGTGCCCAATATCCCCGACAAGAATGCGCCTACCGACGTAAGCATTTCGGGCGAAGGCTGCGACTTTACATACAAGGGCAGGCGCTGGCATGTTCCCCTCATCGGCCGACATCAGATATATAATGCCCTCACGGTAATTGCCGTATGTGAGGAGCTCAGAAAGCGCGGCTTCGCCATCAGCGACGACGATATCGCCGAAGGCATCGCAGGCACCTCCTTTGTGGGCCGCTGCGAGATCCTCAGGCGCGAGCCTCTCTGCATCATCGACGGTGCCCATAACATCGACGGCGCCCAGTCGCTCTGCGGAGTCATCGACGAGGTCATGAAGGGCAGGCATGTCACCGTTGTTATGGGCATGCTGGAGGATAAGGACTATCGCGAGTCGATCACCATGATCGCATCCCGCGCAGCTAAGTTTATCGCCGTCACCCCCGACAGCTACCGCAGCCTTCCTGCCGAAAAGACCGCCGAGATCGCAAGAGCGGTGTGCAGCGATGTCATCGTTTCCGACAAGCCTGCCGACGGCGCGGCTCTTGCTCTCGAGACTGCCGGAAAAGACGATGTTATCATCGCCTGTGGTTCGCTTTATATGATAGGCGAGGTAAAAGAGCGTATTCTGGGTTAAAACCAACGCCAAACGACAAATTATACAGCAGAATAATATTAAAATAGCCTGGGACTTAGGTCTCAGGCTATTTTTGTATTTACAGAGGTGACAGAGTGAAACTGATACACGATATGAAGGGCGGCCTGCTGACGGTCAGGCTCGAGGGCGAGCTGGACCATCACTGCGCCATGGATATAACGGCAAGGATATGCGAGCTTATCGATGCTCTGCTGCCGCCGAGGGTGCGGCTCGACTGCTCAAAGATGCCCTTTACCGACAGCTCGGGAATAGCGGTGGTAATGAGATCGGCAAGGGCGGCGCAGGGCATAGACAGCCGTTTTACTGTGGCAGGCCTGTGCGCCCAGCCTATGAAGGTGCTGAGGGCCGCAGGGGTAGACCGGCTGGTGGAGATAGAAGAGGAGGTACATATATGAGAAACGAGCTTAACCGCGTTGTTATGCGGTTTCCTTCCAAAAGCATAAACGAGGGCCTTGCCCGCTCGGGCGCAGCTGCCTTTGCATCGCAGCTCGACCCGACGCTTGACGAACTGGGAGATATCCGCACCGCCGTTTCGGAGGCGGTGACCAACGCCATAGTTCACGGCTATAAGGACGAGATTGGTGAGGTTATAATGACCATGAAGCTGTTCGAGGGCGATGAGATAGAGATCGTCATATCCGACAAGGGCTGCGGCATCCCCGATATCGATCAGGCCCGTCAGCCGCTGTATACCACGGGCGGAGCCGAGCGCTCGGGCATGGGGTTCACCATCATGGAGAGCTTTATGGACAGCCTTAAGATCAAGTCGGCCGAGGGCAAGGGCACAACGGTCACCATGCGAAAGCGGCTCAACACCCGCAGGTATAGGTGATGGAGGGCGAAAAAGACAGCCTTGTGCGGCAGCACACACCTCTTGTGGCCTCTGTTGCCCGAAGATTTATGGGCAGGGGCGTCGACTACGACGACCTCTTCCAGCTTGGGTCGATAGGGCTTTTGAAGGCCATCGACGGCTTTGACGAAGGCATGGGAACGCGGTTTTCCACCTATGCCGTGCCCAAGATAATGGGCGAAATACGCAGGTTTCTCAGGGATGACGGGGCGGTCAAGGTCAGCAGGTCGGTTAAAGAAAAGGCTCTGGTAATTGCCCGCGCGCGTGAAAGGCTTATGGGCGAGCTCGGAGAAGAGCCCTCCCTTTCGCTCATAGCGAGTGAGACCGGCATCCCGGCAGACGAGATCGCGCTCTGCGAGGGAGCATCGCTTCCTGCCGACTCGCTGGACAGGCCCATCGGAGAGGAGGGAGGCAGCCTTCTTGAGCTTAAGGGTGACGGCGGAATTGAAGATGCTCTTGTCGATAGCATCGATTTGCGCTATGCCCTTGACACGCTCGACGAGCTTACGAGGCAGGTGATCTTTCTGAGATATTACAAAGGCTTCACCCAACAGAAGACGGGAGAGGTGCTCGGCTTAAGGCAGGTGAGGGTGTCGAGACTAGAGCGCAAGGCATTGGAGCTTCTCAGGGACAGGCTTTCTTTA
>JAFQVZ010000230.1 GCA_017407765.1 Clostridia bacterium
CATAGGGGCAGCTCTGCTCAAGCGCGTGGCCATAGCTGGCCTTGATGAGGGGGCAGAGGTTGGCAGGCAGCTGGGTCTCGGCTGTTTTGATGGGCAGGTGGCTGCGTCCGCAGAGGCCAACCTGATAGAGGCCGGCGGCCATGATGATCTCGGCAGGGGTATACTGACAGAAAGAGCCGCACACCTGCTTGCCCTGATCCTTGAGCTCCTTTATCTTAAGGAAGCCCTGCTGCTGGGCAGCCGAAAAGTCGGCAAAATGTTCGGGTAACGATACAGACATATTGAATAAACCTCCTTAAAGGCATGATTTTGTGATTTCCAATTTTGACCCGTATCTTAGCCCTCTTTTGAAAGAGGGTGGCATGCCGAAGGCATGACGGGTGTTTGGCCCTGCAGTCTTACGCAGTTGCCGTGTTGACGTAAATCCACCTTGCCAAACCTCAGTCAGCTGCGCTGACAGCTCCTTTCAAAAGGAGCCTTAGACGCGAGGAGCCATTTTAGCCCTCTTCGATAAAGAGGCCTAAGATACACAACTGATTATATTTTGTAGCACCTTCCGGAAGATGTCAAAACGAAAAAGCCGATAAAATATGCGGCATTTATAGGAGGCGCGGTGCAGATTAAAATATGGATATACAATAATTAAGAAACATTTAACGATGTTGAGATTAAGGCTTCTCCGTGGTATACTGTATTACAACATAAAGATATCAATGGAGGTATTTCCATGGAAAATAAAAAACGCGAGATCCCCTGGTGGCTGGTCGTTGCCCTTATGGCTACGGCGACCCCTGTGGGCGTGATCCTGCTTATGCTCAAGCTTTTTGCCGAAGAAGACGGCGAGAAGGGCTATACCAAGCGAGGCTATAAGCTGGGCAAGGACTTTGTTGATGTTCCCTACACCAGCTCGGAAGAGGAAGTGGGGGCAAAGGTGAAGGCCAGGCCCAAAAAGGGCGCATCCTCCAGCCTGCCCACCATCCGCAAGGCGCGCAGGATACGCGGCATCGGCCTTGCCCTTGCCCTGGGCGGCAGCATAGTAAGCTCGATCACCTTCCTTGGCATGATGCTGGACTACTACTATGTCATCGAGGCCTTTGCCGCATCGATGATCACCTTCCTCGCCATCGGAGTGCCCGGCGTGGCCATGTCCTTCTGGGGCAACTCGATGCTGAGCAAGGCCCAGAGGCATCAGCGCTATTCCCACATGATAGGCGACAGCCGCGAGGTGTCGATCGACCGTCTTGCCGGCGCGCTGGGCCTCAGTTTTGAAAAGGTGTGCTCGGAGCTTCAGGGCATGATGGGCACCGGCTTTTTCGAAGGCTATTACATCGACTATGAGCGCAGGGTGCTGACCTGCGGCAGGCTTGGCAGCTACACTCCCCCTGCCGAAGAGCCTGCTAAGGCCGAAAAGAAGGATAGCATCCACCCGGCCGACCGCATCAAGGCCATCAACCGCGAGATCATCCGTCCCGAGGTGTCGGAGAAGATCACAAGGCTGGAGATGCTGACAAGGCGCATTTATAACTACACCGAGATATACCCTCAGAAGGAGCGATTTGCCGCAAGCTTCAAGGAGAGATATCTGCCCATGACCATAAAGATCCTCGAGGCCTACAGCCGTTTCGAGCATTCGGGCTCCAGCGGCGAGAATGTAAGGTCGGCTATGAAGGATGTCGAGGCGGTGCTCGATGTGCTGATCCAGAGCTTTGAGAAGCAGCTGGATATGCTGTATATGGACGAGGCGCTGGATATTTCCACCGACATCGACGTTCTCGAAAGCATGCTTTCGGGAAGCGGCCTGGGCGAGAGCCCCTTTGCCCAGCGAGGAATGTAATATAAAAACCAAAAGCCACCCTTGAGGCACACTTCCTTACGGAGTGTGCCTCAGTTATATTCGCCTGACGGCGAGTGATATTGCTTCGCTGTGATATGATGCTTCGCATCGTGATATTGTTCTTCGAACAGTTCAGGGGCGAATATAATATCACAAAAGCCAACGGCTTTTATATCTCTTTTGCTGTATGGCAAAAATATCACTGCAAACGACAAGTTTGCAATATCACTATACCTGCCGAATAAGATATTCTTTGTTTTCGGCAAGTATTTACTCTTCTTAAAGTATGTAACCCACTATGACACTTTCAAAAACTGAAAGTGTCTTTTTCTTTATATAGAAAAACGGAGACTACTTCTTTACCAAGTGTCCCCGTTAGGTGGCTTTTGTTGACAGCATATGCACCTTTAGGGTATCATATTATTTAGATAAATTGAGCGCAGGAGGCAAGAGGATGGATAAAAAGATTTATTTTGCCTGGGGACTGGAGCCGCCGGGATTAAAATACATGGATACA
>JAFQVZ010000024.1 GCA_017407765.1 Clostridia bacterium
TGGTATCGGCGGCGGTTCAGCCCCCATACGATGAAAAAAAGCTTGGCAGGGGAAAACTAAGAGAAAATAGGGAAGCGGTTCTTAATTATCTGAGCGAGTGCAAAGAGACATCAGAGAAGGAACTATGTTATCAGACCGGTGCAGATACAGCCATAATTCGGGATCTAAACAGAAAAGGGCTGGTTGATCTGCGTGATGTACCCTTTTACATGGCCGAGACTTCACATGAACCAACTGAAAGTGAAGCATTTACGCTGTCAGCCAAGCAGAAGGAAATATATAGCAGCCTTTCAGAGATGATAGACAGCGGTGAGGCCGGCTGTGCGCTGCTTCACGGAGTAACGGGAAGCGGAAAAACAGCTATTTATGTTGAACTGATACGAAAGGTAGTATCTCAGGGTAAAACGGCTATAATGCTGGTTCCTGAGATTGCTCTTACTCCGCAGATGGTGCGTGGATTCAGGCGTCATTTCGGCAGCAGAGTTGCTGTTATGCACAGCACGCTGACCGATCAGGAGCGATATAAAGAATATATACGTGTAAAAATGGGCAGGGCAGATATAGTTATCGGCACCCGCAGCGCCGTATTTGCTCCTCTTGATAATTTAGGCATTATAATCATCGACGAGGAACACGAGACAACATATAAGTCTGAATCGGCACCCAGATATCATGCCATTGATGTTGCAAAGTATCGGTGTGTTAAGGCGGGCTGCCCTTTGCTTCTTGGCTCGGCTACTCCATCGGTCGAGAGCTATTATAATGCAATGGAAGGCAAATACAGCCTGTACACACTTGAAGAAAGGTATAATGAGGCTGCTCTCCCGAGGACGATTATAGCCGATATGAAAGAGAGCCTTAAAAGCGGAGACGATCTTTCGATAGGCAAAATACTCAGAGATGAGCTGACGATGAATCTCACTCTCGGAGAGCAGAGCATACTGTTCATCAACCGCAGAGGAAACTCGAAGATGGCAATGTGTGTTGATTGCGGACATGTGCCCGAGTGTGAAAACTGCAGTGTATCGCTGACCTATCATTCGGCAAACGGCAGGCTGATGTGCCATCACTGTGGGTATTCGATACCCCTGATAGATAAATGTCCCGAGTGTGGAGGGGGTCATATAAAGCTTGTGGGTCTTGGCACCCAGAAGATAGAAAATGAAATTGCCGAACTTTATCCGCAGGCAAGGGTCATGAGAATGGATGCCGATACTACCGAAGGCAGAAGGTCCCATGAAGAAATACTCGATGCTTTTGGTAATGGTGAGGCCGATATACTTCTTGGAACACAGATGGTGGCTAAAGGTCTTGACTTCCCTGATGTCACACTGGTTGGTGTAATTGACGCCGACCAGGCACTTCAGAGCGGAAGCTATCTTGCGGGAGAGCGAAGTTTTTCGCTTATATCTCAGGTAGTGGGCAGAGCCGGCAGGAGAGAAAAGCTGGGAAGAGCGGTCATACAAAGCTTTGCCCCGTCGAATCCTGTGATCAGGGCGGCGGCAGCGCAGGATTACAAAGCATTTTATGATTATGAGATCGATGTCAGACAGCTGGTCAAGGCGCCGCCGTTTTATGATATATTCACCTTCTTTCTTTCGGGAGAAGATGATGAGCATGTTAAAAATGCTGCAGACGCAATAGCTAAAGGCCTGAAATCTGCTTTTAACGGTAAATACAACGAAATAGCTTCACCGGTGCTTGGCCCGGCTCCGGCCGTAATAGCGAAGGTGAACAATAAATATCGTTATACAGTTGTTTTCAAAGGAAAAGAAAATAAAATAAGCCGCGCGCTGGTAAGCGATATTCTTGCGTGGTTTGCATCGCTTCCGGTATCTAAAGGAATATCGATCGCGGCAGATATAAATATATTCAGTTTTTAGGAGGACACAGATATGGCAATCAGAAATATAGTTCAGGTAGGCGAGCCTATTCTCGCAAAAAAGTGCAGACCCGTTACTGATTTTAACGACAGGCTTCATATTCTGCTTGATGATATGCATGATACACTCAGAAAGGCAGATGGCGCAGGTCTTGCGGCTCCTCAGGTTGGCATTCTCAGGGCGTGCGCGCTTGTTATGCTTGATGATGGAAGCTATCTTGAGATCGTTAATCCTGTCATTGAAGAAGCAAGCGGCATTCAGGAAGGCGTTGAAGGATGCCTCAGCGTTCCCGGAAAGTTCGGTGTCGTCGAGCGTCCCAATAAGGTCAAGGTAAAGGCTCAGGACAGGCATGGCAACTTCTTTGAATATGAAGCCGAAGGCTTCACGGCCCGTGCTTTCTGTCACGAGATCGATCATCTCAGCGGGCATATTTTTACAGAACTGGCAACAGAGTTCATTGATCCTGAAGAATATTTTGAAGAGAACTAAGGAAGATAATCTATGAATATAGTCTTTATGGGAACTCCTGAGTTTGCTGATGCATCGCTTAAGGCACTGCTTTCCAGTGAACACAAGGTCCAGGCGGTATTTACCCGTGCCGATACGCCCAAGAACAGAGGCATGAAAATGCTTCCTCCGCCTGTCAAAGTTACAGCGCTTGAAGCAGGTATACCTGTTTATCAGCCTAAGGGCATGCGCGATGAAGGAGTTCTTGATACACTCAAAGAATTAGCTCCCGATATTATCGTTGTAGCTGCTTATGGCGTTATCCTTCCGGTTTCGGTGCTTGAATTGCCCAAATACGGATGCATTAATGTTCATGCATCTCTTTTGCCCAAGTACAGAGGAGCAAGCCCTATCAATGCAGTCCTTCTTGATGGCGAGAAGGAAACGGGAGTTACCATCATGCAGATGGAAAAGGGACTTGACACCGGTGACATGATGCTTAAAAGGAGCATTGAGATCGCAGACGACGACAGCTATGGCTCGCTGCATGACAAACTTGCCATTGTTGGCGGAGAGCTTCTGCTTGAGGCTCTGGAACAAATTGAAAACGGAACAGTCAAAGCAGTGAAGCAGGATGACAGTCTGTCCTGCTATGCGCATATGATCAGAAACTCTGATGCAGAGGTATCCTTTATGGATGCAGCAGAAAAAGTTGCGGGCAAGATCAGAGGATATGATCCCGCACCTGGAGCATTCGGCTTCCTTGGTGAAGAGAAAATCAAGCTGTTTTCTGGTGTTTTCAAGGATAACAGCTGCGAGAAAGAGCCCGGACAGATCATAAGATGCGATAAACATGGCCTGCTTGTTCAGGCAAATGGGGGAACTGTTCTTATAAAAGAGGTACAGCTGAGCGGTAAAAAGAAAATGGCAGCCGATGCTTGTTTTAGGGGAAGACCTCAGCTGCTTAACGAATCGTTCAAGTAAAAAGGAGCATTTCTATGTATATCGACAGCTATTATATCATTCTTGTCCTTCCTGCTATCATTTTTTCAATGTATGCACAGAGTAAAGTCAACTCTACCTTTGCAAAATATTCGCATCAGCGTACTCGCAGAGGGGTAACTGGCGCGCAGGCCGCAATGGCGGTTCTTAGATTAAATGGTGTGGCAGATGTCAGGATAGAAAGGGTATCGGGCAGTCTTACCGACCACTATGATCCTAAGACTAATGTCATCAGGCTGTCAGACAGCGTATATGATTCCACTTCGGTTGCGGCTGTTGGAGTTGCTGCTCATGAAGCGGGCCACGCCGTCCAGTATGCGTATAATTATTTTCCCATCAGAGTCAGATCTGTCATTATTCCTATAACACAGATAGGCTCGCAGCTTGCAACCCCCCTTATTTTTATGGGTATCTTTTTCGATGCCTTTCATTTTGTCCAGCTGGGTCTGGCTGCATTTTTTCTTGCGGTAGTTTTCCAGCTTGTGACACTTCCTGTGGAGTTCAATGCATCTAACAGAGCAATAGATGCAATTGCAGAAACACAGATACTTTATGAAGATGAGCTGCCCGGTGCTCAGAAGACACTTTCGGCAGCAGCTCTTACCTACGTGGCTGCGCTTATGGTGGCGCTGATGCAGTTCCTGCGTCTGCTGATCCGTTTTGGCGGCAGAAGAGATCGTGATTGATAGATATGAGTATTGAGAGAGAAATTGCTGTAAAAGCGCTTTTGGAGCATCATAAGACAGGCACATGGCCTGATCTGTATCTTAAGAATAGACTTGAGCCCTTAAACAGGGCTCAGGCTGCTCTTGCTACCAACATTACATATGGAGTACTGCAGAATCTCAATTTGATCGATTACTACATTGCTCATTTCAGCTCAATAAAAATCAATAAAATATCTCCTGTGGTTCTTGAAACAATGAGAACAGCAGTCTATCAGATCCTTTTTCTTGACAAAATACCTGACAGTGCTGCCGTAAACGAATCTGTAAATTATATAAAGAAATCGCCTGAGTCACGGGCATCCGGTTTTGCAAACGCAGTTCTCAGGACAATTGTTCGCCGGAAAAACAATCTTCCTGAAATAAAGGGAAAAGACGATGTCGAAACGCTGGCAATAAAATACAGCCATCCGGTATGGCTGGTTAGAAAGTTTGTCAGAATATTTGGCATAGAAGAGGCTGAACAGCTTTTGAAGGCTGACA
>JAFQVZ010000231.1 GCA_017407765.1 Clostridia bacterium
CCTGCCGTTTTCAACTGTGATATTCTTGATACCGTACTCGTTCAGAAGATCGGAGTCGATACCTTCATCAAGGACATACCATCCATAATATTCGTCACCCATGACATAAACTCTGGTATATCCATTTACAGTTTCCTGCTTACCCATCCACAGCACAGGATGTTCTCCTGTCGCAGTATGGAGCTCAACCGGTTCGGCAATGGGCTTCATATTTTCAAAAGAGTCAAAAGCGAATATCTTGACAGATCCCACTTCGCCATCGCTGTTATCTATAATGAAATCATAATATACCGATCCATATTCGGTAGGCTCTGCTATATTGGGTTTCCATTCCTGCCTCAGAAACTGCCCATCAGGGCTGTAACACACACACATGATATAACCATATTTTTCTGTTCCATTATTTGTGACACGGAAAAATATATCGATCTCATCATTTATAATGTTCTTTGCCTCAACACTATGTCGAAGATTGTAAAGCAGCCTGACCTCGCTGAACTCAAGATCATACACCGTTTCTGCGGCAATTACCTCCTGCGGCAGTGCAAACGCCATTACACAGAGGAACGACAGCATAATAAATAACTTTGCGGTTTTCTTCATGGAGCTTCCTCCCTTTCTTTATATTTCACTATAATTTTATTATTACATATACCAAGTATTTCTGTCAATTACCATTTTATCAAGATAACAAAATGTCACCCTTGTAAGGTGACATTTATAATTTACCGTTTTCATTACAGCATGTAAAATGTATGTACTGCCTGCATCACGGCAGCTGCTGCACCGATACAATCGGCAGTGGCGGTAATAATCTCCGATGTATTAATTTCTTTACTCTTCACAAGGTAAAGATATGGCGCTCCGTTGGAACAATAACAAATCCTGATTTCGCCTTCACTTACCATATCTGCAAGTGCCATGTTATAGTTCTCAATACTTATTTTAGGAAACATCTGAGGATATACAGATCTTCCTTCATCCGCAGCCTTAATGAACGCTTTTTTAAGGCTCGATATTTTTGTTATGCGTCCGTTGCTCTTATAAGGCAGCGGCATATCCGCAGGAATATCTATGATGCCTGTAACAGTGTCTTTTACCCCAGGCATATATCCCTTTTCTATCCAACCAAAGATAGTACTGCTTCGTTTGATATTCTTCTCTTTTCTGAACTCGATAACTGTCATATCTGTCCCTCTTTTCTATCTCTTTTCTATGATTAAATTATACCAAAACACCTGTCCCATAAGCTGTATAGCTGAAAACAGCGCTTTTTATATTAACTATTTTTAACTCGTTGCAATTAAAGCTCAATCCCTGTATAATATAGTAAATCGTTATACATACAGAAAAGGAGCGCCTATAATGAACAAGACACTGATCGTTAACCGTGAACTCTGCACGCAGCTGCTCTCCATCAAAGAGTGCATCCCCGCCATGCGCGACACACTTATCGCCGCAACCAAGGGCGAGATCAAGATGCTCCAGCGCCAGATGATCCCCCATGAAGGCGGAAATATGCTGGCCCTGATGCCCGCATCCTTGCTCAGCAAGAATGTCACCGGCAGCAAGGTGATCATCTTCCCCGGCCCCGAAACCAAGAAGACACGCACAAATCAGGGCGTTGTTCCCCTGTTTGACACAGTCACCGGCGCTCTGCTGGCCATAGTTGATGCCGAGCTCATCACCGTTGTTCGCACAGCCGCCACATCGGCTGCCGCAACCGATGTTCTGGCACGTAAGGATGCATCCTCCGTTGCCATCCTCGGCGCAGGCAATCAGGGCAAGGCTCATGCCGAGGCCATGACATATATCCGTGATATCAAGACAGTCTATGTCTGGGATATGTTCCCCGCCGCAGTCGAAGCTGCCGTCGAGCACCTCAAGGCAAAGCTCCCCGGTGTCGAGATCATCGCCTGCGAAACAGCCGAGCAGGCCGTTAAAGATGCCGACATCGTCTGCACGGTTACTGCAATGAAGGCCGATGCACCCTTCCTCAAGGGCGAATGGCTTAAGGAAGGCGCCCATGTAAATGCAGTCGGCGCCTGCAGCGGCAATGCACGCGAGATCGAAACCTCGGTCGTTAAGCGCTGCAAGATCTATTACGACTGGGAAGAAGCCGCAATGCGCGACGCAGGCGACCTTGCCATCCCCATGAGAAACGGCGAAGTTACTATGGACGACTTTATGGGCGAAGTCGGCAGCGTTATGCTGGATAAGCTCGAGGGCCGCGTCAACGAGCAGGAGATCACCCTCTTTGAGACCATCGGCATCTCTGTCGAAGATATTGCCGCCGCATATCAGATCTATGAAAAGGCCAAAGAGCAGAACCTTGGTGTATGGCTCGAGATCTAACATCCCCTC
>JAFQVZ010000232.1 GCA_017407765.1 Clostridia bacterium
CCGTCAAGATCATAGAATCTGACCACCTTTTGTCCCCAACTATGTGTCATCAGGTAATTGACATATTCGATTTCGGGATAAAGTTTTTCAAGACGCTCTACAAAGTGTTCTATCTCAGGCTCTTCAAAATACAGCTCGGACTGATTACTGTTTGGAATTACGCTTCTTTTCGTGAATTGTTCCCAGTATCTCGATTCCTGTAAATACAAATTATTAGTCAATTCCATATTCCCATCGTTATCTTGAAGCAGTTGAAGCCCAAACATATCACTATAGAACTTTAACGCACGGTTACAATCTTTAACAACAATAAGCGTTCCTTTATATTTCATATACGTTCTCCTCCACAAGTTCAAGTTTATCGTTCAGTTTATTTTACTATGTTTTTCTTTGCACATCAATGTTTGATATAATTACTGAAGTTAAATACCGTTAGGCCAAAAGTAAAAAGGGGCTTTTAAGATGGTCTGTTTACATTAAGCATATAGCTGTGATATATTAAACCCAGGTGATATGTATGAAAATTATGATATTTTTTAACTTAACCTCGCCGCTGCTTATGATGTGGATCGGATCTATATTGGCAAGAGTTCAGATAAGTGATATGAACTGCGGCCAGGGATACCGTGGGCCTATGGCAATGAGGTCGCAGGAACACTGGGATTACGGGCAGAAGATTGCCCCGGAGGTTTATAAAGGTTATGGCCTTACAGGGGCCCTTATAGTTTTCCTATGGGATATTTCGGTTCTTGTGGCCGGGCTTGATGAGATGATGGGAATGTTAGCAGGAATAGTGGTGGCGGCTATTATAATGGCGGCCGCAGGAATAAAGATCGAAAAACTTATTTATGAAGAATGCGGTGAATAGCGGGAGGTAATGTATGTCTACCAAGTTGGTTTTGCTGGGCACGGGAACGCCTAACGCCTGCCCCGATGCTTCGGGACCCTCGTCGGCAGTTGTTGTAGACGGACAGGCATATATCGTCGATTTCGGCCCGGGAGTGGTGCGTCAGGCGGCCAGGGCATACCATGACAAAAAGATAGATGCACTCAGGCCCGACAGGCTTACAGTTGCCTTCTGCACACATCTGCATACCGATCACACGGTGGGATATCCCGACCTTATCTTCACTCCGTGGGTGCTTGAAAGGCCTGAACCCCTTAAAGTGTTCGGCCCCAAGGGTATTAAGGATATGACCGATCATATCCATGCTGCCTATGCGGTGGACATAGATTTCCGTATAAATGGATTTGAGAAGGCCAATGGAGAGGGATATAAGGTAGAGGTCAGTGAGATAAGACCCGGAATCATATATCGGGACAAACGGGTGACTGTAGAGGCCATCGAGGTCAGCCACGGCACTCTTGAGAGCTATGCATATAAGTTCATAACAAAGGATGGCATTATCGTCATAAGCGGCGATACAGCGCCTCTCGAGATCATTGCCGAGAAGGCAAAGGGGTGCGATATCCTGCTGCATGAGGCGGAGTATACCGGAGGTATCGCGTCGCGTGAGCCTAAGTGGCAGAAATATCACCGCGAGGTGCACACACTCAGCTGCGACCTTGCCGAGGTGGCTAAAAAGGCACAGCCGGGCCTGCTTGTGACCTATCACAGGATATATCATATGAATATTCAGGACAACAGCATAGACCTGGGGGCCGAGCTTGACCGCCGCAGCAGCGAGATCCTGCGCGAGATCAGAGAGGCCGGCTATGGGGGCGCCGTTGTGAACGGAAAAGATATCGATGTATATGATTTGAGCGAAGTCAGAAAGCACAACTGAGATGCAGAAAGACTGAATAAAATACTTGCTTTTCCTGCATAAATATGCTATGCTGTGAATAAAGAAAAGAATATATCGAGTTTCCACCACCGGGTGGGGATCATCGTGGCATCCGAAACCAATGCGCCGTAGGTACGGCATACTTAATGTATGTTACAAGGCGTGGTTTTGGATGCTTTTTGTTTTACAGGAGGAAAAGATATGAAGATCAAGCCCTTTAAGGTAGAGGAATGGATGAACGAATATGAGACCTCGGCAAAGTATAACATTGCCGAGACCTGCGTCGATTCAGTGTCACTTGACGAGCTCTTTGAGATCACCGGCGAGGACAAGGGGGCTTTTCTGGCGCAGCTCAGCGCAAGAAAGCTGACCTATGGCGATATTTTCGGTGCACCTGCCTTCAAAGAGGGTATATGCGGCCTTTATAAGACTATAAAGCCGGAGAATGTTGTCACAACTCACGGCGCTGCCGGAGCCAACCATCATGTTTATTACTCGCTGGTAGAGCCGGGCGATCATGTTATCAGCGTTATTCCCACCTACCAGCAGCTTTATTCGATCCCCGAGTCGATGGGGGCAGAGGTCGAGCTTCTGCATCTTGAGAAGGAGAATGGATATCTGCCCGACCTTGATAGGCTTCGTTCCATGGTGCGCCCCAATACGAAGATCATAGCGATCAACAATCCCAATAATCCCACGGGCGCGCTTATGGGAAAGGATATGCTTATGGAGATCGTCGAGATAGCCCGTTCGGCGGGGGCATATCTGTTCTGCGATGAGGTCTACCGTCATCTGACAGCGCAGGAAGAATGGTGCGAGTCGGTGGCCGATCTCTATGAGAAGGGAATATCCACCGGAAGTATGTCCAAGGTCTTTTCGCTGGCCGGCCTGCGTCAGGGATGGATAGCCTCGCGCGACAAGGAGTTTATTGATTCCTGCCTTTCCCACAGAGACTATAACCACATCAGCTGCAGTATGTTTGATGAGGCGGTGTCGGCCGTTGCTCTCAGAAATAAAGACAAGCTTATCGGCAGAAATGTTAAGATCGTAAGCGAGAATCTTGCTATACTTGACGAGTGGATCAAGGGACAGCCTCACATGACATACGTCAAACCCTCGGCAGGAACCACAGCGCTGCTTCATTATGATTTTGATATGGATTCCTACGAGTTCTGCAGAAGAATGTATCATGAGACCGGCGCATTCGTAACTCCGGGCGACTGTTTTGAAGAGCCTAAGTGTGTGAGAATCGGTTATGCCTGCGATAAGCAGGTGCTGATCGACGGCCTTGCCGCCATGGGCGAGTTCCTTAAGAAGATCGAAGGTTAAGGTAATATACCGAGCGCAAAATTTACAATTAATCCTTTGACTTTTGGGTGCGATAGGCGTATACTTTCTGTCAGTATGATTATTAAATGACAGGAGCGTGAATAACATGGTTAAGAGACTGGCCGGCGGTCTTCTGGCAGCTCTGGCACTGGTATCGCTGCTTGTTTTCTCGGGCAGCATGACAGTTTCGGACGAAATGGTCGAAGCTATCAACAGTAAGGCTGAAATGACCGTGTCGGTCAATGGCTAATAGCCTGAAAGGTTAAAAATTTCAACAGAGCAGCGCTTCGCGCTGCTCTGTTTTTCTTTTTATATACAGAATGATAAAATCACAAGTCAGATTTACCCCGGCCGCCCGCCGGTGACACAAGCAAAGAGTTATGATATAATAATATAAAAGGAAGTGATGTCATGCTTAAAGTAATTCCGATCATAGCCTTTATAAGCCTTTCCATGTGGTATCTTTACGATCAGGGATTCATGACGATGAAAAGCACCATGGCTCTTGTGTTTATAGGCAATATCAGTCCCGCAGCACAAAGGGCATATATGAATGTCAAGGGATGCAGCGGTTCGGTCAGGCGTGATTTAAGGCTGAGAGGCGGAAGAAGATATAGCTTTATTCTGGATAACAAAATGCGGGGCATTGCCGATATAGAGCTTCGTGACCGTAAGGGGGGCCTTATAGCAAAGCTTTCGCAGGGAGAGAATGAAGTAGAACTGCCGGAGAAGGGCAGGTGCCGGCTTGTAGTAGTGTTTTCCCACGCTGAGGGAACATTTGAGCTTGAGTGGAAGGAAAAAGAGTAAAAAAATCAAAGCCTCGCGCCATTATGGCGCGAGGCTTTATGTATGCTTGTCTTATTTGCGCTCGGTGAGAATACCGCGGTCCATTACATAGGTACGGTCGCCATAGCCGGTGGTGTCCAGCTCGTGGGTTACCATCAGAACGGCTGTGCCTTCCGAAGCCAGCTTGCGCAGAAGCTCCATGATCTCGGTGGTAGTCTCGGGGTCAAGGTCGCCGGTAGGCTCGTCAAGGATCAGCAGGTCGTGGCTGCACATAAGGGCGCGGGCGATAGATACACGCCTGAGCTCGCCGCCCGAAAGCTC
>JAFQVZ010000233.1 GCA_017407765.1 Clostridia bacterium
GAGGATTGCATCCTCTGGACTCCGCGGCTTTGTGATCGGGAAAGTTAGGCTTTGGCGTCGACGTGGCCGTAAAGGGTGGCCACGTCGGGAATAGCTGAGTGCTTGTTCAGACAGTGGCAGAGTATTTTGCGTGCGCGGATTCTTCGTATGCGAAATTTATGACGGATGAAGAATCAGTTAGTTTAATAAGGTAAAGCAGTCGTCTCGCGCACATATCGCGCGGCGAAGCCGCATATCGCAGCCGAAGGCTATATCGCTAAAATCCCCCGGTGCTATATAAAAGCCAATATATACTCGATCTTTTAAGTATAAATTTCTACAACGTCCCTCTCGACGTGGCCACCCTTTACGGCCACGTCGACCACAAACGAATAAAATAACTGAACAAAAAGACCTCGGGATCCAAGGGATGAAATCCCTTGGTGGAGAGCTCGAGAGGTGAAACCTCTCGAACGTACTCCCCCCCCAAAAAACCAAAAGGAGGAACCTAAATGCAGAAATCGGCAAAAGAGAGGCTGCTTTGGTCGCAGTTCGACTCACTTCAGATCGGCATGGACTGGGACGAAGAGGACATTATTCGTCCGCAGGTACTCATTGAAGACGTATTCGGCGACAGTCATCCGGGCTCGTCGCATTTGAACAGGCTTGCAGAGCAGGTAAAGTACGGCGTATACGAAAAAGGCGGCAAGCCCGCGTCGTTCCACGCAACGGACATCTGCGACGGCTGCGCGCAGGGTCACGACGGCATGAACTACATCCTTGCATCGCGCGAGACGATCGCCGACATGGTAGAGCTGCACGCGATGGCGACCCCGTGGGACGCTCTTGTGCTCATTTCGTCCTGCGACAAGTCCCTGCCCGCGCATCTTATGGCTGCGGCGAGGATAGACATCCCCACCATCCTTGTGCCCGGCGGCTCGATGCGCCCCGCGCCCTACATGACCACCTCCATCAGGGCGGGCGATATTTCTCTTCGCCAGAAGAAGAAGGACGCTATCTCCGATGAAGAGATCAGGGAATTCAAGCTGACCGGCTGCCCCTCCGAGGGCGCCTGCCAGTTCCTGGGCACCGCTTCCACCATGCAGTGCATGAGCGAGGCGCTTGGCATGTCTTTGCCCGGAAGCGCCCTTGCACCCGCCACCATGCACGATATTCTGAACCTCTCCCGCAAGGCGGGCAGGGCTGCGATGAATCTTTATAAAAAGGGCATCAAGGCTTCCGATATCATGACCCCCGCCGCATTCAGGAACGCCATCATCGTGCACTCCGCAATCGGCGGCTCCACCAACGCGACTCTCCACCTGCCCGCGATCGCAGCCGAGCTGGGCATCGATCTGCCCGTTGACCTGTTCGACGAGATCAACCACCTCATCCCCCACATCGGCAACATTTATCCGGGCGGAAAGCACCTGACCGAGTCGTTCTGGTTCGCAGGCGGTATCCCCAGGGTACAGCTGATGCTCAAGGATTATCTTGATCTTTCCGTTATGACCGTAACGGGCAAGACCCTTGGCGAAAACCTGCAGGATGTTGTGAAGGATAATTTTCTTTCCCGTAACGCCGGCTACCTTGCAAACTACGGCATCGATGTTGACGAGGTCGTGCGCCCCGTCTCTTCCGTTAAGGAGATCGGCTCGCTGGCTATGCTCAAGGGCAACATCGCGCCCGAGGGCAGCGTTGTCAAATACGGCGCGCTCACCGACGAAATGATGGTCCACGAGGGCAAAGCAAGGGTTTACGACAGCGAAGAAGCCTGCTACGGCGCCGTTGTTGCCGGTGAAGTCGATCAGGGCGACGTGCTCGTTATCCGCTACGAGGGCCCCAGAGGTTCCGGTATGCCCGAAATGCTCATGACCACCGAGGCTATCGTCTGCGACGAGCGACTGAACGGCACCGTTTCCCTTATCACCGACGGCAGGTTCTCCGGCGCGACCAGAGGCGCCTGCATCGGTCATGTCTCCCCCGAAGCCGCAAGCGGCGGCCCCATCGCCTTCATCCGCACAGGCGATATCATCCGCTATGACATCCCCGGCCGTACCCTCGATGTAGTCGGTATCGACGGCGTGAAAAAGACCCCCGAGGAAGTCGCCGCCGTATTTGCTCAAAGAGCCAAAGAAGGTATCATCCCCCGCCCGAAGAGAAAAGGCGTGCTGAAAAAATACACCGACAACGCCAAGTCCGCCATGAAAGGCGCAGGGCTGTAATGTGACGGTTTTTTCTTGAGGGAAGGCTTTCAGCCTTCCCTCAAAATCCCATCCGAACAGAGGATTGCATCCTCTGGACTCCGCGGCATTTTGGTTGAGTAATTGAATACGTTAGCTTACGAGGAACCCGTAAAGTATGGGTTCCTCGTGATTTATTTTTAGGCAAGTCAGGCGGCGGAGATTTGGACGGCACATCGGCCGTTTCTTTTCTTGTTAGAGTATGCTCTATTTAAAGCCTCCCTCCTGAGGGGGCGAAGCGTTTAGAAAACAGTCCGGTGGACTGTTTTTAGCGAAGCCCGCCGAGGCTTGTCCGAGGCGCGTCGGTGGCAGCCGTAAGGCTGACGGAAGGA
>JAFQVZ010000234.1 GCA_017407765.1 Clostridia bacterium
ACCTCACATAGCCTTCCGAAGTGGAACAAAGGATGTAGATATTCTCGGAAACCTGTGCCAGAATACGCCATTTGGGTTCTTTTCTGCTCTGGGGGTACTGGTTTGGAACCATAAACGCATCTGTGAGAGGATAGCATTTTCTATGCATCTCGAAGCATAGGTGGCAAGCTTTGTATTTTTATCCGGTCTGAAGGTGTTGACAGCCTTTATAAGCCCAATTGTGCCGATTGAAATCAAATCTTCAATACCTATGCCTGTGTTTTCGAACTTTCGTGCTATATACACTACAAGCCTGAGATTATGCTCGATAAGCACATTTTTTATATCCTGCTCGCATCCGGTGTATCTTCCTATGTAATATGCCTCCTGTTCTGCCGTCAATGGCGGCGGCAGGCTTTCTGCACCGCCGATATATCTCACCTCGCAAGCCGGAAAGAGCTTTGCAATAAGTTTTTTAAACAAAACCGCTATCTTCATGTTTTCTCTCCCTTCAGCATCCTATAAGCGCCCTGCATCCGCAGGCGGTTTCGATCTCATCAGCGCTTATACCCAATATGTATCCGTCACTTAGCCGACCATCCACTTCCACCGTGTCAGGGCGGATAGTTATCATCATCCCTCTGCCTCCGACCGCAGTATAGGGCGCTATCCCGTACGCCGGCCCTCCGCAGGCAGCCAATCTTTCAAAAACGCTGCTGACATTGGCCGACTCAAGATCATCCAGCAGTTTCCCTTCACTTCCAAGCAGATCACGCATTATTGAAGGCGACACCATGATCACCTTTTTGCGGCTTACGGGGTCGCGCATCAGGTTTCCCGTGTCTACAAAGGCGTTAAAGCCGATTTCGTTTTCGCCAATGGTCACCCTGATCTTCTTTTTCTCATTGGCTGTCCCCATACTTCCGGGCCTCCATAAACACTGCAGCGAAAAATACACCGCGGCCGAGCCGAAAATCAACGTACGAAAAGAAATATCAAAATAGACCGATGAGTTATTTACAATTCCTCCGGTCTGCGGCGCCAGCTGCGAGATCGCTATGACACAGCCGGATAAAATGAATGACATGACAAAAAGCATGATGCAATCACCCACAAACCTTCTTCGTCCGCTGTAACCGTAGGCAATATAACTCATTGCCATGCAGCAGATCGGCCTTGCCGCAATCAGCAGCCCACCTTCAGGCAAAAAGAACAGCACGCACCCCGCAAAGCCTCCGACAACGGCTGCCAGAGCCATTCTTTTCAGAGAACTCGAGTTTCCCCTGACTACAGAAGTCATGTTTATGAGAAACAGATCGATGATGAAATTAACGCAGAACAAAGCATCTATATATATCGTTGTCACCTGTTCACCTCCTGAAATAAGTATAGCCTTAAAAAGTTTTGAAAAAGGTCATAAAGCATTATAAAGCTGCCGATGGATCTCCATTCTCATCGACACAAAGCACCCAATATCCCTTTGAACGATATTCCATATACGTCAGAAGGCAGAATAAGCCGGAAACGGGCATTTCCATCCCGGGCCGGCCTTCCACTGCATAATACCGTTTGTTGCGAAAATCGGCGCGCAGCCCTCCGCTTGCTTTGAACAGCTTATCCATTTCAGTTATGCTTTCTCCGTCGAAAGCCTCCAGAGAGGCAAAATGATCGAAAGAAAACGGAAGCGGCATATCTGTTTCTTCATGGAATCCGCTGCACTGAATATATGCCTTTAAATCTTTCATTTCAGGCCATACGGCTGCTGATATCTCTTTGCGTATAACAAATCTTTTGCCTTCAGGCATCATTATTCCCAAATATGTGTCGTCACCTTTTCCGGAAGATGATACATATACCCTGTATATTTTCCCCTCTTCATACGGGCACGACGCGCTGATTTTGATCCTGCTGCCTGCCTTTTCGTAATAAAGCCTGCCCACTTCCTTGCTGCCAAGCATAAGCGCCACATCTGCCATAAACTTCCTCCCGAATGTTTTGTCCACTAACAGACTTATGTAGCGGCATAATTTTTAAGAACAAAAAACCGCATCCCGAAGGATG
>JAFQVZ010000235.1 GCA_017407765.1 Clostridia bacterium
ATAAGCCTGTCAGCTCCAAAAGGAGTAGGGTCAAGAACTTCATGCTCCTCAAAATCCTTATGTCTGTCGAGCGCGTGAAAGCTCATTTCTCTTAGCGGCGCGAACGTTACTTTATAAACTGAATAATTCAGATTAGGTAAAGAAGATTCATATTCCTTTGGTTCATGGGAATAGCTTTCGTGCCTTGAGAGAAAAGTTTCTTCGATACTTCCGACATATATATACTCTATATTGTCATCAAGGATATCATAACCGTCAAGTGTAGCCGGAAAGTCTTCTTTTGCGCTAAACTCCGTGCGGATTTCCGGAAGAACAATAGATATATCATCATATATTGGGAAAGGTAGATGCGGGAGCAGGAAGACGGGCATCAGCAGGATATAACGCATCTTTTTAAAATGCTTTTCAACAAATATATCTCGCTCGTGTTTTTCTTTTGCCTTTTTAAGAAGCCAGTATTCTGCCTTTGTGATAAGCCAGAAGAATAGAGATACCGCAATAGCGATCAAAGGAATAAAATATCGCGGCCTGATACATGATAGAACCAAAAGGATAAGGCTAAGAGTCGGCAGATACAGAGAAACCCTTATTGCCAATCTTAAATAGGTCATTGGATTGTGGCACTTATGCCCGGAATGTACTTTTTTTCGTGACTTACTGCGCCAAATATAATACCAGATTACTTCGATAGGACCCCTTAGAAAGCTGCAGATCAGAGCGGAATATACATTGACGAGGATACCGATTGCGGTAAAAGAGGCCGGCACGCTGATAAAGAAAAACGATAAAAGAAGCAACAGAGGAAAGGGGATGATCGTGAGCGCCAATTGATATTTTATGTATTCGGGAGAGGTTGCCCTTTCCAACATCCTGAGCTTGAGTTCTTCGTCTGTTTCAACCGGGACTGCGTCAGGATCATCGTGCATAAAAACGTGCATCGAGCCCTTGATGAGCAGGAGTTCCCAGCCTTCTTCGCTGCACATATCAATATAAACTTCCTGAGCAAAGGGCATTTTGGGGTCATACTCGTTGGCATAAGGCAGATAGGTAACGGCAAATGCTGCATCCTTAGGATCTGTTCTATGGAATCGAATAGCATTTGGAGTAATTCTGTCAGGCACCCAACCCTTTTTCATCTGTTGTTTAAGACAATGTTCGAGAGCGGTGCTGTCTATAGGGGCAAAGATATTTGGCAGATATTTTGTCTTAAACATAACTCAAACCTCCTTGGGTCGCAAACGGTCGAAATCCATCGTTAGCCTCAGAAGCCGCTGATACACGGCATCAAGCATCGACTTTCCCTTTTCGGTTATGACATAGCTTCGGCGCCTGCCTTCGGTCTTTGTAAGCTTTATAAGGCCCTCCTTCTGAAAGTCGTCCAGAAGTCCATACATAGTGCCGGGGCCAATGAGCACCTTGCCCTCGGTCCATGTCCGCACGATCTCGGCTATATCGGCGCCGCAATGCTCTTCTCTGAGGCAGAGGAGGATATAATACATCTGTTCAGTCAGGGTTTGAAACTTTTCTCTGGCCATAAGATCAGCTCCGATTTGTATTTAATATCGAACATCGATATTTCTGATTTAAGGATATCATCGAATATCGATATTGTCAATAGGGTATCTGAGTAAAGTGAGCGGGGAATAAATAAAAGCCTCCCATGTGGGAGGCTTTTGAATATTAATGAATGTCAGGACTTGAGCTTTGTCCAATACTGGTTATAAAGCTCGAGTGTTTCTGTGGGCAGATTTACGTATGTCTCGCAGTTTTCAAGGATCTCCTTGGAGGGGAAGAGGATCCAGTTGTTCTTGGTCTCTTGATCAAGCTCTGCATAAGCTTCGGCCGAAGGAGTTGCATAACCGGTGACTTCCATGTTTCTCAGGCAGATGTCTGTCTCGCACATGAAGTTGATGAATGCCTCGGCGTTGGCCTTGTTTGCAGCGCCCTTGGGAATGCACATAGCATCAATAAAGAAGTTTGTGCCCTCTTCGGGGATGCAGAACTGCAGATCGGGGTTGATCTCCATCATTGTGAGAGCATCGCCTGCATAATATGTGCCGATAGCAGCTTCGCCGCTTTCCAGCTTGTCATAAACCTGGTCCATTACATAGCCCTGAAGGATATCCTTCTGCTCGACCAGCATCTGAAAGGCTTCTTCCAGCTCGGCTTCGTTTGTTGTGTTTACCGAATAGCCGAGCGAGAAGAGGGCGGTTGCCATTGCGTCGCGGGAGTTGTCAAACTGAAGGATCTGACCTTCATACTTTTCATCATAGAGAGCATCCCAGCTGGTGATCTTGCCGCCGACCATTTCTTCATTATAAATGATGCCAACAACG